>DATELS010000793.1:0-2158 GCA_035276365.1 Thermoanaerobaculia bacterium | reverse complement strand
GAGATCGTGCGCAGCGGCAAAGACGAGGAACAGACGTCATACCGGCAGATGCTCGAGTTCCAGCGCGACCTCGCCGACGTCGCCCGCCGTCACGGCCTCCAGTTCGAGAAGTTCCTCGGCGACGGCGCGTTCTACACGTCGCGCCGCGCGACGCGCGTGCTGCACGCCGCGATCTCCATCCAGCAGTTCTACTCTGCCGCGCGACGCAACGGCTTCGCGTTCAACCGCGGCATGCGCATCGCCGTCAATTACAACTACTACCGCCTCTTGCCGATGCAGGTCTCGCCCGACGGCACGCAGATCATGGAGTTCTACGGACCGGGCATCGTCGAGCTGTCGCGATTGACGACCGGCAAGGCAACGAAAGAGCTCGAGGACATCCAACATCTGCTCCTCGCGCACGGCTACGATCAGAACGACGTCTATCGCTTCTTCGCGCCTCTGTCGCGCAGCGTCGACGATGCCGACTCGCGCGAGCATCAGCGCGAGTTCTTCGCGTTCGTGAACAAGAACGGGCACCTCATCAACGAAGGCATCGTGGTCTCCATCCCGTTCCTCCGCCAGCTCTCGCAGGAAGTGATCGACGACGCGCAGAAGATCTATCGCCTGCGCGCGTCATGGAGCACGTACTACGGCTTCCCGGCCGGCGATCGCGGCGGCTACGTCGGCGTGCGGCTCCTCGGATCGGTGTCGCTGAAAGGCATCGGCATGCAGGAGATCGGCGAGGCGGTGTGGCTCGGCGAAGACGAGGTCGAGGTGTCGCTGCTCGACGAGCCGAAGCCGCTGCTGCAACTGCTGCAGCAGGAACGGCATCGCTCGACGGCGCACACGATCAGCGGCGATCTTGTGGACAACGGCTCGACGGACCTCGTCGTGTGCGCGGGACATGCGCAGGAGGACGTGATCCTCGTCGGCGAGTGGGATCCAATCGCGGAGGAAGTGCGCCGCCCGATCCGCCTCGACAACATCGATACCGAGCGGTACGGCCTCGCGACGCCGCTGACGTTCGAGATCATCGAGTCGCAGAGCGCGGCGTATCAGAAGCTGTATCGGAACCTGAGCCGCATCGAGACGCTGCCGAATTTCTCGCTGGCCGCGATCCGCAGCAACGCCAACTTCAGCGGCTTCATTATTGGGGCGACCGTCGAGAGATTGTAGTCGCGGCTACGCCACCGAATGCCCTGAAGTCCCCCGCTCCTCCGGCCCGAGACACCTGCGCACCGACGCGATGAGCCTCTTCGGAATCACGGGCTTCGAGAGCGTCTCGCAGATGGTCGGGAAGAGCTTGCGGATTTCGCCGACTTCGAGTCCGGTCACGACGATGATCGACTCGAGGAGGCGCGGGCGCGTCGTGGCGATGTACTCCATCACGTCCGTGCCGCTCAGCTTCGGCAGCGCGATGTCGAGGACGATCGCGTCGTACTCGCGCTGCGCGAGCTGGCCCACCGCCTTCTCGCCGTCGATGGCGATGTCGACGCTGCACCCCTCGTTCTCCAGCACGCGACGCAGCGCCTCGCGCGTGGCAGCATCATCTTCGACGACAAGGACGTGAGGGGGCATGTCAGGAAGTAACTCTAGCAGCACCTGCTTCCCAACGGGAAGAAGGATCTACTTCTTCCCGAGCATGAAGGCCGCCGCGAGCTCGATGGCCCGGGGAACGCTCCCCTTCAGCGAGTGATCGCCGCCCTGCATCCATTCGATGCGGATGGCCTTTGATAGGACATACGCAGAAACATCGTCCGGGGTTCCAAACGGATCGCGCGTGCCCTGAAGAATGAGCGCCGGCGTGCGCATTTTCTCGAGATGCGCGGTGCGCGTCTGCTCGGGCTTGCCGGGCGGATGGAAGGGATAGCCGAAGCAAATCACTCCGCGGACCTTCGCCTCGTCCGCGACCATGGTGGCCATCCGCCCGCCCATCGACTTCCCGCCGATGAACACGGACGGTCCGCCGCCATGTTCGTCGATGACCGCGCGAAAAGAGTCGAGGAGCACCGGCTGCCGATCCGGCGCGCCGCCTTTCTTCTTCCCCTCCCGCCGCGCCGCCATGTACGGGAACTCGAACCGCACGACGCGAATCCCCTGCTCCGCCAACCCGCGCGCCACGGTGTTCATCCACGGCACATCCATCGCGCCGCCCGCGCCGTGCGCGAACAGGAAC
>DATELS010000792.1:0-4504 GCA_035276365.1 Thermoanaerobaculia bacterium | reverse complement strand
GTCTCGCGCAGACTTGCGCTGACGCAGACGACGCGATGCGCGAGCGCCGCGGTGAGGCGCTCCAGTTGCTCGAGCACGAATCGCCGCACACCGCGCGCGGTCTCGGAGCGGAGTCCGCGCAGCGTGTAGATCCGCACGGGCACGCGCAGCAGCGCGGACGCGATCATGCCGAGGAGCGCGGCTTTCGGCGTGCCGGCGTTGACGACGTCCGGTCGCACGCGGCGCAGCTCGATCACGAGCCGCCACAGCGCGCGCAAATCGCGCAG
The DNA here is from genome assembly GCA_035276365.1 of Thermoanaerobaculia bacterium. Lineage (GTDB taxonomy): Bacteria > Acidobacteriota > Thermoanaerobaculia > Gp7-AA8 > Gp7-AA8 > QHVT01. The sequence goes on along the minus strand of DATELS010000792.1, from coordinate 4,238 downwards.
AGGCGCGACCTCGCGCTCGAACGGGATCGCGATCACGCGCACGTTTTCGCGTTGCGCGACGAGATCGAGATCGGCACCGCCCGCGCAGAAGAGCGTGACGTCGAAGCCGCTGCGCTGCATGAACGCGAGCTGTCCCGCGAGCAGGTAGCGCGCGGACATCCCCGCCGTCGTGATGTACGCGAGCCGTGTCACGGTTTGCGCCGGAAGACCGCCTGCAAACGCGCGCGGTCGAAGAAGACAGCTTTGAATTGTCCGCTCGCGACGACGGCGCGAATGACGCGCGTGTCTTCCGCGGACGGCAGGCCGCCGCCGAGGCGGTGGCGCCAGTCGGAGAGGTCGGAGAAGTTCGGATCGCCCCAAAAGCGATTCCACGAGCGATCGATGATCACCCACTGCGCGTCGCGCGGAATCACCGGCGCGCCCTTGCCGGGCGGGATCAACTCGACGCGACGCTGCAGCGCTGCGCCGTACGCGGGATAGATCCACGCGGAGGGACCGGCGTCGATGGCGATGACATCGCGCGGACCGGCCGTGCGATCGCAGATTTCCGTCGCGCGAAACGGATCGAAGTAGACGACGCGCGTGCCCGGATGCTGCCGCGCCCACAGCGTAAAGTCGAGCGGCGCGAAGTTGTCGTTGAACGCGACGTTCGTCGCGTAGAAGCAAAAGTAGAGCGACGCCGCCGCGAGCGCGAGGTCGATCGTGCGCGCGCCGAGTCGGGCGACGAGCGCGGGAACGGTCGCGCTGAACACGACGGGCATGAGATGCATGACGAGGCGCGGCAGGTTCACGACGTAGAACCCGTCCGGCAGCCGATGCACGGGAAGGATGACCAGCACACTGGCGAAGGTTGCGATCACGATGGGCGTCATTTCGCTGCGCCACTTTCGCGTGAAGGCCAGCGCGACGATGCCGAGCGAAAACGCCACTCCCAATTCCTAGAAGTAAATCTCGTAGCGCCGCCAGTACCACGTCCCCTTCGACCACGGCACGCTCAACTCGTACGAGTCGGTCGAGAACGGCGCGGCGAGTAGCACGTAAGCGCCGCGCCACACGTTGCGCCACGCGCCGTAGCCCGGCGTCTTCTGCCCGGCGGATGCGGTCGCGGGAGTCTCGGCGTGCTTGAGCACCGCCGCCGGCTCCTCCCACGCGCCGAGCGCGAAGAAGAAGACGATCGCCGCAAGCGCCGGCACCGCGAGACGCTTCAATTCGCGCCGCGCATGCCACGCGATGAACGGCAGGAGAAACAACGGGACGAGAAACGCGTGCGCCTTCGTCCCGATCCCCAGCGCGAACGCGGCCGCGCAGATCACGAGCGATGCGCGCTCACGCGTCGCGAACCATCGGCCGGCAGCAACGAGTCCCGCCACGACGAAGAACGCGGTCATCACATCGTTCTTGTGCGCGCCGGAATGCAGGAGCACGACGGGCGATGCCGCCGTGAGCAGCGCGACGATCATCGTCGACGCGCGATCGCCATCCGACCACCGCTGCGCCATCGCCGCCGCGGCGATGATGAAGCCGAGGTACATGAGGACGCTGATCCACTCGGTGGTGTCGTCGTTGCCGCTCATCACGATCGACTCCGCGAGCAGCAGCTCGTAATTCGACGGCCGCGCCGTGACGAGAAAGCGCACGTCCGCGAGGTCGGTGTAGCCCGCGGCGCGCGCGAAGAAGAGCGCCTTCGGCATGTGATACGACAGCGCGTCGTGGCTCAGCGGCGGCAGCAGCAGCCCGCGCCACGCCACGAAGAAGACCCACAACACGACGGGGACGAGCGGCAGCAGCCACCGCTTCAATGTTGTCGCATCAACTTGCTGATCGAGCCGCTCGCGCCATCGTTCGATGCGCGCGCGTCGCAACAACACGACGATTGCCGCGAGCGCGAAGAGCAGCGTCCGCGCGATCAGCATCGGCCGCGTGAGCCAGTGCACGAGCGCGAGCAACCACGCCGTCCCGAGCCACAACGCCGACGCGACGATCGCCGCGAACGCCGCGCGCTCACAGCTCCGCAGATCGTCGCCGCGCCACACGCGCGCACACAACTCCCAGCCGAGGAGGAGCGACGACGCGGCCGTGAGGACGATCCACATGCCCGCCGAACCTTACCTCACCGCGCGCCCACGCGTCGCTATACTGCCGCGCGATGCGGACAGGCGCTCAGGCAATCGCGAGGCGTCTCTTCGCGTCCCTCCCGCCCGGCTTCATCCGCGACTCCGCGCACCAGTACGGCGTCATGGTCGGCGTCATCGTCGGCGAGTTCCTCTTCACCGCCGTCCTCGCCCGCGGCCTCGGACCCCGCGACTTCGGCCTCGTCGTGATGTTCCTCAGCGTCGCGCGCATCTGCCAGGGCATCACCGACCTGCGCGTGCACGAGTTCGTGATCCGCTACGCCGAGCATGCGCGCGCCGCGGGCGACAAGAACGCGCTCGCGCGCACATTGCGCAAAGGACTCGCGCTCGATTTGTTGTCGACGCTCGCCGGACTCGTGCTCGCGATCGGCTTCGCGCTCATCGCGCCGCAACTCCTGCGCGGCGGCGTTGAACATCGCGATCTCCTTCTGTGGGCGGCCTGCGCGTCGACGGCCGCATGGGGCGGCCGCTACTGGTCGCTCGGCGTCTTCCGTCTCTTTCATCGCGTCGATCTGCAGGCGCGCGTGCAGCTCGGCGGCTCGTTCGGCAAGCTGATTCTCACCGCCGCATGGTTCGTGATCCTCGGCGCGAGCGCGAAGGCGGGACTCGTCATCGCGACGGTGTGGGGCGGACTCGCGTCGGCGACGCTCGTCCTGGCCGCAGTGCACGTCGGACGCAAGGAAGTGGCGAAGCTCGGCGACAGCGCGCCGACCGAAACGCTGTGGAGCGACTCGCACGTCTTCCTCGCGTCGAACTATCTCGTAGGCCTCCTCGACACGGCGTATCGCGAGCTCGACGTGCAGCTCGTCGGCTGGCTCGGCACGTACGAGCAGGTGTCGATCTACAAGCTCGCGAAGACGTTCGCCGGCGCGGTGCTGCAGATCGTCGATCCGGTGGTGATTCTGCTGATGCCGCAGTTCGCGCGCGATCTCGCGGCGAAGCGATTTGCCGAGCTGCGCCGCTTCATCGCGCAACTGACGGCCGTGTTCACGACGGTCGGACTCGTCGTCGGCGTCGCGTCGCATTTCATCGTGCCGTGGCTGCTGCCGCGCATCATCGGCACGCAGTACACGCCGGTGGGCGGCGTGTTCCGCATCATCGTGTGGTGCGTGGTCGTCTCGATGCCGCTCCTCTGGACGCACCCGCTCTGCATCGCCCTCGGCCGTCCTCAGTTGTTCCTTGCGGCGTCGGTCGGAGGCGTGGCGACGCTCGCGGGATTGTCGTACCTGCTCGTGCCCGCGATCGGCGCGGCCGGCGCGGGCTGGGCGTACGGCGCCGCGCTGAACATGGTCGCGATCCTGACGGTGATCCTGCTCGCGCTAGCCTTTCGCCAGTTCAACGAGCAGCGCACAGCGCAAGGGTGACGCGACACTCCATCGCTCGATCAGGCGATGAAACGCGTCGAAGACTTCGAAGAGCACGGGGAACTTCACGAACCACGTTGGACCGTTCGTGATGCGTTGAAACGACGCGATACGCAATCCGCTCGCCGCGGCATAGCGCCGAAACTTGCGCGCGGTGTTGCAGCGATAGACGGTCGGATACATGTCGGCCTCATGTCCGCGTCCGTAGCGGATGCGTCCCATCGCGAGGTGAAATCGATACGGCGTGAGCGCGGCGACGATGCTCTTGTACGAATACGCGTTCGGCGTGAGCACGAGAAAACGACCCCCCGGTTTGAGCACGCGCGCGACTTCGCGAAACGCCGCCGCCGGATCTGCGACGTGCTCCATCACGTACTCGGAGAAGACGACGTCGAACGTCGCGTCATCGAACGGCATCGACGAGATGGAGCCGAGGTGGAACTCGCTGTGGAAGAGGGGAGCGACGCGGGGGTCGAGGTCGATGCCGACGACTTTGCAGCGATCGGTGAATGGCTTGCTGACGCCGATTTTGTCGCGGCCACAGCCGGCGTGCAGGATGCGCATGCCGGGCTGCACGAGCTCCACGAGCCGCGCCTGATACGCGAGCGTCGCGTTCGCGCCGCCGTTCCAGCGGCGCGCGAGGGTCTCGCGGCGCGTGCTCATGCGGCGCATCGTATACTCCGCCGCCTTGAAGATCTGCGTGTTCGGCCTCTGGCATCTGGGCAGCGTCGTCGCGGCGTCT
>DATELS010000791.1:0-2750 GCA_035276365.1 Thermoanaerobaculia bacterium | reverse complement strand
GTAAAGATCTGCCTCTGGCTCGTCTGATACGCCTCGGCCCGAATGATCTCGCGCACGCCGCGCGGATCCTTGATCGAGCGCAGCACGACGCGCGGGCTCGTCTTGTCGGACGAGATGAGCGTCACGCTGCCGATGCCGAGGATGCGGTCGACGAAGGTTTGCGTGAACTGGGAGTCGTCGACGTAGCGCAGGTCGACCTCGTCCACGGTCTTCGAGAAGACGCCCTGCTCGATGAGCACGCGCTGATTCGTGACCGTGTACTGCGTGCTGCGCAGCCTCACCCACGCGATGAGGAAGTTCACGACCTGCAGGATCGTGATCACCGCGGTGGCGATCCAGCCGAAGCGGATCATCCCGTCCACCTTCGTCTGATCGTCCATCGAGCCGGCGAAGAATCGCGTGAGCAGCGGAATCATCACGAGCACGCCGACGAGGGTGGTGAGGTAGCCGGCGAGGAGCACCGGCGACGGTGTGCCCTTCCACAAGGTTTGCTCGCGCGCGAGCGGCTTCTGCTCGACGATCGGCGCGGTGCCCGCGGGTGACGGGCGGCCGCAGTGCGGACAGGCGGTGGCGAGCGTGGAGACGTCGCGGCCGCAGTCGGGACAGGTGATGACCGGCATGCGCGAATTGTAGCGTTACGACGCGGGCGGAAACGCGAGGCGGTTGAGGAGCGCGGAGGCGATCGCGGGATCGGGATTGAGGCGATCGAAGTCGACGCCGTCGTCGGTGATGCAGTCGATCGCGAACTGCCACAGCATGACCGGACACGGCAACGCGACGCCCGGAGTGTTGAACTGCGGCTCCCATTGCGGGATCGGATTCGTGCACGCGTTGTTGTGCATGCGAAACACCCACGAGCCCGCGCACGGAAAGCCGAGGTCGTGGGCGGTGGCGATGGCGGTCCAGGTGGGGCTCTGGTTCTGGCGGCAATACACGCCGGGCACGATCGTGAAGCGCCCGCCGCTGATGCGCAGGCTTTGCGCGATGAGCGCGGACGACCACCCGATCCAGTAGTCGACGGAGAGGTTCGGGTTCTGCGCGCTCGTCCCTTCGACGTCGAGGAACATGAGGAGCTCGCCGCCGATCGTCGCGAGATACTCGACGCCGAGGGCTTGCGTGAAGGCTTCCGCGTTCAGTTGCGCGTCCTGCGCGCCGTCGGTGGCAGTCCCCGCGACGCGCGCCGTCTGCCGCGCGATGGGAAGAAGTCGCAGCTCGTTGCGATAGAAGACCGCGTTCTCGATCGCAGGCTGATAGTCCTGCGGAAAGTCCGGCTTCTTGAAGTAGCGCCCCCAGAATCGCGGCGCCTCGCCGAATCGCGCGCGCACCTGCGCCACGAGATCATCAGTGACGGGAACGAGCGTGTCGGCGCCGAGCATGATGACGTCATTCTATCCGTCATGCTGAGTCGCGGAGACGACGAAGCATCGCAGACTTCGCACGTCGCGCATTCTGAGATCCTTCGCTGCGCTCAGGATGACGGAGCGCTCAGAACGGACAGTCGCTGCAGCCCGAGCCGCAGCAGGTCGGCTCGTTCGCGGGGCGCCAGCGTGGGGCGGGCGGGGGCGGGGTGTCGGAAACGGGCGGACGCTCTTCGCGGCCGCCCGTCTCCTGGGCTTGCTCTTCGTTCACGACGTGCGGTCGGGGGCGTGCGGTTGCGTGACCGGCGGCGCGACGACGTCCGTCTGCGGGCCGGAGCCCGGCGCGATCGTCATCTGTTCGCCCGGACCGTCCGGGTAGTACTCCTTCAGCTTCGCGTAGTCCGTGCCCGTCTCCTCGAGGAGGATCTGGTTCACTTCCCAGCCGTCGAGCGTCTCGCGCTCGAGGAGCTTGCGCGCCATGCGATCGAGTGCGCCCTTGTGCGCGCTGATCAACTCGTGCGCGGCGCGGTACGCCTTGTCGAGAATGCGACGCACTTCCTTGTCGATCTCGACTGCCGTCGCCTCGCTGAAGTCCTGATGCTGCGCGAACTCGCGTCCGAGGAAGATCGCCTCTTCCTTCTTGCCGAAGGTCACGGGTCCGAGGTCCGACATGCCCCATTCGCAGACCATCTTGCGCGCGACGCCCGTCGCACGCTCGATGTCGTTGCCGGCGCCGGTCGTGATCTCGTTGAGGAAGATCTCCTCCGCGATGCGGCCGCCCATCATCACCGCGAGGCGCGCCTCGAGGTAGTGCTTCGAGTACGAGTACTTGTCCTCGACCGGCAACTGCTGCGTGAGTCCGAGGGCGCGGCCGCGGGGGATGATCGTGACCTTGTGCAGCGGATCGGCGGCCGACAGCATCGCCGCGACGATCGCGTGTCCCGACTCGTGATACGCGGTGTTCCGATTCTCACGGTCCGACATGATCATCGACTTCCGCTCGACGCCCATGATGACCTTGTCCTTCGCGTACTCGAAGTCGACCATCTGGACTTTCTTCTTGTCGTAGCGCGCGGCGTTCAGCGCGGCCTCGTTGACGAGGTTCGCGATGTCGGCGCCGCTGAACCCGGGAGTGCCGCGCGCGATGACGGCGAGATCGACGTCCTCCGCGAGCGGGATGTTGCGCGTGTGCACGCGCAGGATGCCTTCGCGTCCCTTGAGGTCCGGCAGATCGACGACGACGCGGCGATCGAAGCGACCCGGACGCAGGAGCGCCGGATCGAGAACGTCAGGACGGTTCGTCGCGGCGACGAGAATGACGCCGTCGTTCGACTCGAAGCCATCCATCTCGACAAGCAGCTGGTTGAGCGTCTGCTCTCTCTCGTCATGACC
>DATELS010000790.1:0-4975 GCA_035276365.1 Thermoanaerobaculia bacterium | reverse complement strand
GGAGACAGGCGCCGGTTTCAGTTGCGCCTGTTCCGCGCGCAACGACGGCCCTTCATGCACCGGACGGAGCGAGTCGCGCACCGCTTCGCGCGCGAAGTCATACGCCTCGCCACCCTTCCGCAGGATGTGCATCTTCTCGATCTTCTTCTGCAGTTCCATCAATCCCCAGATCAGCGCCTCGGGGCGAGGCGGACATCCGGGGATATAGACGTCGACAGGGACGAGCCGGTCGACGCCCTGCGTCACCGCGTACGTGTCGTACGGGCCGCCGCACGTCGCGCACGAGCCCATGGCGATCACCCACTTCGGATCGGGCATCTGATCCCAGAGGCGGCGGACGATCGGCGCCATCTTCTCGGTGACCGTGCCGGAGACGATCATCAGATCGGCCTGCCGCGGCGTGGCGCGAAACACCTCCGCGCCGAAGCGCGCCATGTCGTGACGCGGATCGAGCACGGCCATCATCTCGATCGCGCAGCACGCGAGGCCGAACTGCATCGGCCAAAGTGAAGATTTTCGCGCCCAATTGAAGATCTTGTCGACGCTCGTCGTGAGCACGTTCGACTCGAAGCGATCTTCGATCAGACCCATGAAAGGACCTTCCTCTTCCAGGCGTAGAAGTAGCCGATCAGGAGAATCGCAAGGAAGATTGCCATCTCGACAGCTCCGAACCAGCCGAGCTGTTTGAACCGGATCGCCCAGGGGAAGAGGAACACCGTCTCCACGTCGAAGACGATGAAGAGCACCGCGATCAGGAAGTAACGGACCGAGAAGCGGTGATCGAAGGCCACCGAGGTCGGCGCGATGCCGCACTCGTACGGCTCGAGCTTGACCTTGTTCGCGCGGGACGCGCGCACGAGCGGAGCGAGGATGAAAAGCGTCAGAACCGGCACCGAAAGGACGATGAGCGCGGCTACCGGCAGCACTGAGTAATTGGCCATCATCTGCTCGCTGATCTACGAACCGGTCGCAATTGTAAGCTCCCGCGACCGAGTGTCAACCGAAACGCGCGATCAAAAAAGCTTGCGTTCGAACGTCCATGTTTCGACGCCCATCTCCTTCTCCTGAACGAGCACGCGGAGGTCTTCGCCGATGCCGTCCGGAAGCACGAGCCGGCGCGCATCTTCGCGCGCCTGGAGCACGTCGACGCCGTGTTGCGCATCGTCGATCGCCACTTCGTGCACGGGCTGAAAGAGCGCATGCTCGGTGATGCCGAGGGAGAGGAGGAACTTGGCGAGGGAGTCGAAGAAGAGCGTGCGCATCCCGTTTCGCTCGCCCGCGCGAATGAGATCTGTGAAGTTGATGTGCGCGGTGATGTCCTGCTCGCCGGGATTCGCGAGCAGGTCGCGCGTCACGCGCTGCGCGGAGTACGACGCCGCGGTGCCGAAGCGGCGCGCGCGCGGATGGAAGAGCTTCTCCTGCGCGAATCCGTAGTCGATCGTGACGATGAGCCCGCGCTTCACGAAACGCGCGAGGTCTTCGTAGAACTGCTCCCACTCCGGCGTGACGTCGGCGAACTGCCCTTCCGCGAGCTCGATGCCCCGCGCGGCGAAGTAGTCTTCGTACGGCAGCGGCGCCTCGTGCTCGCCCCAGTCGAGAACGCCGTCGCGCTCGCTCACCCAAAGCTCGTGCAGATGTTCGCCGCGCTGCACGAGACGCGCGAACGGGAACGCGTCGAAGAGTTCGTTGCTGAAGAGGAGATGCGCGCCGTCGCGCGGGAGCTCGTCGAACGTGCGAACGAACGTCGCGTGCTGTATCTGCGCGCGCCCCAGCTCGCGATCCACCCCAAAAAATCTCGCGTTTTTATCCTCTAATAGTGTGGCGACGCTTTCGATCAGCCCGCCATCCCCCGCCCCGATGTCCGCGATCGTAGACACCTCGCCCTCACAGCGGCGCAGAAAGTCGCGGACGAGGTTGCTGATCGCGAACGAAAAAGCCGGGCTCAGCGAGGGGGCGGTGACGTAATCCGCCCCCTTTCCGACCGGATTCGCGGCTCGGGCGTAGTACCCGAACTCGGGGTGATAGAGCGCCAGCTCCATGAAGTCGCGGAACGTCAAGTCTCCATACTGCAATAAGTTACGAAGCTCGCCCCGAAGCGTCCGGCCTGCCGTCACGGCGGAGATGGTACACCGTCTCCCGATCATTTCTGACGGAAGTAATATCGCCGTGGCATTCCCGTTGCGATGAAGGAGGCAGAACAAGGAGACCCGGACATGAAGAAACTCATCGCAGTCATGCTGATCACGCTTCTCTCGACGATGTCGACGGCCGCGTTCGCGCAGACGTCGCACGCCAAGGCGAAGAAGGGCGCCGTCATCGGCGGCGTGGCCGGCGCGATCGCCGGCGCGATCATCCACAACAACCGCGGCAGCGGAAACGCGAAGCGCGGCGCGGTCATCGGCGGCGCGGTCGGCGCGGCCACCGGTGCGATCGTCGGCGCGATGATGGATCGTCAGGAGCGCGAGCTCCGGCAGATCGAAGGCGTCGACGTGACGCGCACGGGCGAGGACTCGCTCAAGGTGACGATGCGCAACGACATTCTCTTCGACATCAACTCCGCGTCGCTGCGCTCCAGCTCGCGTGACGAGCTTCGCGAGATGGCGGGCGTGTTCGAGAAGTATCCGGAGACGACGATCGCGGTGCAGGGTCACACGGACTCGACGGGCTCGAGCGATTACAACCAGCGTCTCTCCGAGCGTCGCGCCAACTCCGTCTCCAACTACCTCGAAAACCTCGGCGTCCGCGGCTCGCGCCTCGATGCGTACGGCTACGGCGAGTCGCGCCCGAAGGCGTCGAACAACAGCTCCAGCGGCCGCCAGCTCAACCGTCGCGTGGAGATCTTCATCAAGGCGAACTCGTAAGGGACGCCGTGGCGGTATCGAATGTGAATCGAACGACGCTCGGAAACGAGCGTCGTTTCGTTTTGAATGACAGGAGGTTTGCTTGAATACGGTACGGAAGACTCTTGCAGCAATGCTCATCGCGGTGTTCGCGTTCGCGTGCGCATCGACTTCATCGACGTCGACTTCGGACGGCACGGACACGAACAAGAAGACGAAGCGCGGCGCGGCGATCGGCGCCGCGGCGGGCGCGGCGGTCGGCGCGGCGGTGGGACACCGCATGGACAAACAGGAGCAGGAGCTCCGTCAGATCGAAGGCGTCGAAGTGTCGCGTCCGTCCGAGGGCGAGATCGACGTGCGGCTGACGAACGACATCCTGTTCGACTACAACTCGTCCGCGCTGCGACCGGCGTCGCGCACGACGCTCGACGAGCTCGCGACGAATTTCCGGCAGTACCCGGACAATCGCATCATCGTCGAAGGTCACACGGACTCGACGGGCAAGGAAGAGTACAACCAGAAGCTGTCCGAGCAGCGCGCGGCGAACGTCGCGGACTATCTGATCGATCGCGGCGTGGCCGCGTCGAGCATCACGGTATACGGCTACGGCGAGATGCGGCCGAAGTCGTCGAACGACACGCCGGAAGGGCGCCAGCTCAACCGTCGCGTGGAGATTCACATCCAGGCGCCGCAACAGGCGAGCAACTGATTCACTCCACCTGCACGGGCGCCGGGACTCCGGCGCTCGTGCCGCGGTGATGCGTGCGACTGAAGGTGAGCGGTGGACCGAACGGCGTTCTGAAGTCGCGCAGCGACTCGAGCGTCGTCACAAACGATTCGCGCGTGACGCCGCGGCCCGCGCGGCGCAACGTCTCCTCGACGACCGACGCAGCCGCGAGGATGTTCAGCGGCTCGACGGAGAAAACGAGTGGACCGGGATCATCGCTCGCCCGAGTCGCGACGAGTGGCGCATCCGCCGGAGTCTGCACGCCGTCGCCGATGAATACGAACGACTCGTCATCGTTGGAGAAGCGCAGCGCGATACGGCGCGTGTAGATGCCGCCGCGCGCGTTCACGTCCGCGGCCCAGCGTTCGACTGCATCGCGCATTGCGTTCGATGACGTGAGCACGCCGACCGTGATCGCCTCGTCGCTGACGCCGGGTTCCGGCAACGTGCCGAGTTTCTTCAGATACGCGAGAAGATCCGTCGCGTCTTCGCGCCACAGGTGATAGCGCGGCATGACCGGCGAGAGTCGTGTGCCCATCGTGATCGCGCGCACGACTCCCCTCTCGTCGTACTTGCGCATCAGCGCGTCCCAGCGGATGTCCGGCGTGGTCACGCCGCCTTCCGTGCGGCCGGTGCCGTCGCTGCCGTGGCAGCTCGCGCACGGCATCGCCGCGGTCACCGTACCGCCGCCGATCGTCACCGAGACTTCACGTCCCGCGGCGCTCGTGCCTTTCGTGAACAGCTCGCGTCCGCGCAGCTCCGCCGGCGTCAATCCGAGCAGCGCGGCGAGGAGGAGGATCACTCCGCGCCCTTGCCGCCACCAACGTCTTCGACGACGCTCTGCACCGCGGTAGCGATGTCTTCCGCTTTGGCGAGGCCGAAGATTTTCTTCCAGAGTCCCGTCTTCAGATTGCCCGCGAGAAGTACGTTCGAGTGCGCATCGCGCGCGTCGACCGCGAGTCCCAACTTCGCGAGCGCGGCGTGCACTTGCTCTTTGCTGCCGGTAAGAAACAGCCAGCCCTCGCCTGCTTTCATCCGCTGCGCGTATGCCTTCAGCGCGGCGGGCGTGTCGTTCGCCGGATCGACCGTGATCGAGACGAGGCGCAGGTCTTTGAACTGCTTCTGCAGATGCGCGTAGTTCGCGTCCATCACGAGACAGCTCGCCTGACACGTCGCGAAGAAGCTGTTGATGACGACGGTGTGGCCTTTCATCACGTCGTTGTAGAGATCGACACTGCGGCCGTTCTGATCGACGAGCCTGAGATTCGCGAAGTAATGCGCGGCGGGATCGGCGGGCTGCTGCGCGAGCACGCCGAACGAGAGGAACGTGAAGAGCAGGACGAGCGCGGTTTTCATCGCGAGAGTGAGTCGATCATACCGACGATCGCTGACGCCGACGCAAATCCGT
>DATELS010000789.1:0-9609 GCA_035276365.1 Thermoanaerobaculia bacterium | reverse complement strand
GACTCGATCGCGACGATCTCGACACCGACGCCGGCGTCGACGTGAAGTGGACGCCCACCGCGAACCACGCCGTCGACTTCACGCTCAATCCCGATTTCTCGCAGATCGAGGCGGACGTCGCGGAGATCACGGTCAATCGCCGCTTCGCCGTGTTCTATCCGGAGAAGCGTCCGTTCTTCCTCGAGGGCTTCGATCTCTTCGACACGCCGCTGACCGTCGCGTACACGCGCACGGTGACGTCGCCGCGCTACGGCGTGCGCGCGACGGGCAAGATCGGCGGCACCGCGTACACGGTGCTGGCGACGGAGGATCGCGGCGGCGGCCTGACGATCATCCCCGGACCGCTCGGCTCGGGCTTCGCGGCGCAGGACTTCAAGTCCTACGCGACCATCGCCCGATTCCGCCACGACCTCGGCTCCTCGTTCGTCGGCGCGGTCGTCACCGATCGTGAGATCGACGGAGGCGGACACAATCGCGTTCTCGGGCCCGACTTCCAGTGGCGTCCGAGCGAGAGCGACTCCGTGACGGCGCAGTTCCTCTTCAGCGACAACGAGAATCCGCTGCGTCCCGATCTCTCCTCCGTGTGGAATGGCGAGAGCACGACGTCGCACGCGTTCGCGGCGGAATGGAATCATCAGAAGCGCAAGTACGACGCCTTCGCGGGCGCGCGCGACATCGGCGACGACTTCCGCGCCGACCTCGGCTTCATGCCGCAAGTCGGCTACCGCGAGGAGAACGCGGGCTTCGGTCTGCGCTTCTATCCGGAAGGGTTCCTGCGCTTCGTGCGGCCGAGCGTCGTCGTCGATCACCAGTCCGATCACGACGGCCACACCATCCAGCAATTCGTCTCCCTCGGCATCAACGGCTTCGGCGCGAAGAATTTCAACTTCGGCTTCGTCGTGCATCCGGGCGAGAAGGTGCGCGTCGGGAACGAGCTCCTGTCGCAGACGTGGGCCGATCTCTTCCTGCAGATCGATCCCTCGCGACGCGTGCCGCGTCTCTCGTTCGAAGTGCGCGGCGGCGACTCGATCGACTTCGGCAGCGCGCGCGTCGGCACCGGCGCGTCGGTGCTTTTCACCGCGACGACGCGTCCGGTCGACAAACTCGATCTGCAGTTCCGCGTCGCGCGCGAGTGGCTCGATCTCGATGAAGGACGCCTCTTCACGTCGACGGTCGAGCGCCTGCGCGCGCAGTACAGCTTCTCCGCGAAGTCGCAGGTGCGCGGCATCGTGCAGTACATCAAGACCGATCCCGTCGCCGACTTCGGCGGCTCGTTCCTCGGGTCGCTGCTGTACAGCTACAAGTTGAACTGGCAGACGGTGCTGTTCGTCGGCTACGGCGACAACCGCGCTCTCGTCGACGAAGACGGCCTCGGCAACTCGAGACTATTGCCGGAGAACCGGTCACTGTTTTTGAAAGTGTCGTATGCGTTCCTGAGGTAGCGCTCCACACGTTGTAGAACCGGGAACACCGCACGGCGAAGCGGAGTTAGATTGTTCCTTCGCCATGGACTCCATCGTCATTCGCGGCGCTCGCGAGCACAACCTCAAGAACATTGACGTCGTCGTCCCCCGCAACAAGTTCGTCGTCATCACCGGCGTGTCGGGCTCGGGCAAATCCTCGCTCGCGTTCGACACGATCTTCGCCGAAGGGCAGCGCCGCTATGTCGAGTCGCTGTCCGCGTACGCGCGGCAGTTCCTCGAGCAGATGGAGAAGCCGGACGTCGACTCGATCGAGGGGCTCTCGCCCGCGATCTCGATCGAGCAGCGCACGACCTCGCGCAATCCGCGCTCGACCGTCGGCACCGTCACCGAGATCTACGACTACCTGCGCCTGCTCTACGCATCGATCGGCGTGCCGCACTGTACGAGCTGCGGACAGGAGATCCGTCCGCAGACGATTCAGCAGATGGTCGACCGCCTGCTCACGCTGCCGACCGGCACGAAGTTCACGATCCTCGCGCCGTACATTCGCGGCAAGAAGGGCGAGTACAAGAAGCAGATCGCGCAGATGGTGAAGGAAGGCTTCACCCACGGCATCATCAACGGTCAGGAAGTCGAGCTCGCGAATCCGCCGGTGCTCGACAAGCAGAAGAAGCACACGATCGACATCCGCATCGATCGCATCGTGGTGAAAGAGGGAATCGCGCAGCGGCTCGCCGACTCGCTCGAGACCGCGACGCGCGTGACGAAGGGCCTCGTCAAGATTCTCTACCAGGAGGACAAGCGCGAAGAGCTGATGTCGCAGTCGTACGCCTGTCCCGACTGCGGCGTCTCCATCGGCGAGATCACGCCGCGTCTCTTCTCCTTCAACTCTCCGTACGGCGCGTGTCCGCGCTGCTCGGGACTCGGCGTGCTGCTCGAGATCGACGAGCGCAAGATCGTTCCTGACGCGTCGAAGACGCTCGAGGAAGGCGCGATCGCACTCTGGAAGGAAGGCGCGGAGAACTGGCGCTTCAAGCAGATTCACACGCTCGCGAAGCACTACAAATTCAAGCTCGACACGCCGTGGTCGAAGCTGCCGGAGAAGGCGCGCAACTGCATCCTCTACGGCTCGGAAGAGAAGATGCGCTTCGAGTTCCAGGGCTCGGAGAGCGCGTATCACTACAACGGCACGTACGAGGGCATCGTGCCGATGCTCAAGCGCCGCTACCACGAGTCGGACAGCGACGACATCCGCGAGGAGATCGAGCGCTTCATGACGCCGACGAAGTGTCCCGAGTGCAAGGGCCGCCGCCTGAAGCCCGAGGCGTTGAGCGTGACGGTGAGCGACAAGCCGATCGATGAGATCGTGAAGCTGCAACTCCGCGATGCGGGCGATCTGTTCAAGACCGTGAGGCTCACCGTGCGCGAGGAAACGATCGCCGGCAAGATTCTGAAAGAAGTGCGCGACCGCCTCGGCTTCCTGAACGCGGTCGGCGTCGGCTATCTCACGCTCGATCGCAACGCGGCGTCGCTCTCCGGCGGCGAGGCGCAGCGCATCCGGCTCGCGACGCAGATCGGCTCGAAGCTCATGGGCGTGTTGTACGTGCTCGACGAGCCGTCGATCGGCCTCCATCAGCGCGACAACCGCCGCCTCATCGACTCTCTCCTCGAGCTCCGCGACCTCGGCAACACGGTGATCGTCGTCGAGCACGACGAGGAAACGATCGAGACCGCGGACCACATCATCGACCTCGGACCGCGCGCCGGCGTGCACGGCGGAGAGCTCGTCGCGGAAGGCACGCTCGCTCAGGTGAAGACGTTCCCGAAGTCGCTCACCGCGAAGTATCTGCGCGGCGAGGCGAGCATCGACGTGCCGGTGCAGCGTCGCAAACCGAACGGCAACAAGCTCGTCATCCGCGGCGCGCGGCAGAACAATCTCAAGAACCTCGACGTCGAGATTCCGCTCGGCGTCTTCATCGCCGTCACCGGCGTGAGCGGCTCGGGCAAATCCACGCTCGTCAACGACATTCTCTACAAGGCGCTGTCGCGTCACTTCTACGACGCGGTCGACACGCCGGGCGAGCATGACCGCATCGACGGCCTCGAGCTGATCGACAAAGTCATCGACATCGATCAGTCGCCGATCGGCCGCACGCCGCGCTCCAATCCCGCGACGTACACGCAGCTCTTCGGCGAGATTCGCAATCTCATGTCCGCGACGCCGGAGGCGCGCATGCGCGGCTACGGGCCGGGACGCTTCTCGTTCAACGTGAAGGGCGGCCGCTGCGAGGCGTGCAAGGGCGACGGGCAGATCAAGATCGAGATGCACTTCATGCCCGACATCTACGTGAAGTGCGACGTCTGCGGCGGCAAGCGCTACAACCGCGAGACGCTGGAAGTGAAGTACAAGGGCTACTCGATTGCCGAGCTGCTGGACATGACGGTCGAGCAATCGCTCGAGGTCTTCCGCAACGTCCCGCGCATCTTCAACATCCTCCACACGCTCGACGAAGTGGGCCTCGGCTACATCACGCTCGGCCAGTCGTCGACGACGCTCTCCGGCGGCGAGGCGCAGCGCGTGAAGCTGGCGAAGGAGCTGGCGAAGCGCGCGACGGGCAAGACGCTGTACATCCTCGATGAGCCGACGACGGGCCTGCACTTCGATGACGTCGCGAAGCTCCTGCATCTCATGCATGGTCTTGTCGATCGCGGCAACACGGTCGTCGTGATCGAGCACAACCTCGACGTCATCAAGACCGCCGACCATGTCATCGACCTCGGACCCGAGGGCGGCGACGGCGGCGGACGCATCGTGGCGACCGGCACGCCGGAACAGATCGCGAAGGTGAAGGCGAGCCCGACGGCCGACTATCTCGCGAAGGTGTTGAAGGCCGCACCGCTGCGGCTGCAAACTGCTGCGCGATGAGCGCGGCACGGCTGTTCCTCCTCTCGCCCGCGACCCTCACCGGGTTGCGGGCGAAGCAGCTCATGTCGATTCGCGCGAAGTTCGCGCTCGCGCATCGCTACCGCAGCGCGGAGGGAGTACCGATCGCCGACGCGTTCGCGTTCATGAGCGCGCTCTACTTCCGCGGCAAGATCGCGTACGCGCGCGCGTTCGCGGTGCCGTCGCCGGTCGTCGGCGGCGACGGCATCTTCATCATCACGCCGGGATACGGACTCGTGTCGCCGGACTGGCGCATCACGGAAGAGCGCATGAAGCGGATGCGCAAGATCGACATCGACGTGTCGACGCGCAACTACACGCGCCCCCTCCGCGATCACGCGCAACTGCTCGCGCGCGCGCTCACGGACGATGACGAAGTCGTGCTCCTGGGCAGCGTCGCGACGGGCAAGTACGTCGACGTGCTGCGTCCGGTTCTCGGCGATCGATTGCGCTTCCCCGCGGCATTCGCGGGACTCGGCGACATGGCCCGCGGCGGTCTGATGCTGCGCGCCGCGCGCGCGGGAAAAGAGCTCGAGTACGTGACGCTCGACGCGAGCCGCAAGCGTCCGCCCGGCGCGACGGGGAAGATGCCGCCGCTATGAAGCCGGTTGCGATTCCGAACGACGCGAAGGATCTCGTGCTGAAGTTCGGCGCAAAGGAAGTGCGGCTCACGAATCTGCGCAAGCCGTTCTGGAAAACGCTCGGCATCACGAAGCGCGATTTGCTGCAGTACTACGCCGACGTCGCGCAGTGGCTGCTGCCGCATCTCACCGACCGCGCGATGGTGATGAAGCGCTACCCGAACGGCGCGGAGGGCGACTTCTTCTACATGAAGCGCGCGCCATCGCCGCGGCCGGAGTGGATCGAGATCTGTACGATCGATCACGGCTCGGCGGGCATCATCGACTTCCCGATCGTGCAGGATCTGCCTTCGCTCCTATGGCTGATCAACCTCGGCTGCATCGATCTCAATCCGTGGTACGCGCGCTGCGACGACACGGACCGTCCGGACTTTCTGCACTTCGATCTCGATCCCGGTCCGGGCGCGGACTTCGCGAAGGTGCGCGCGGTCGCGCTTCACGTCCGCGACATCCTCGGCGCGCTGAACATGCCGGCGTACGCGAAGACGACGGGCTCGAAGGGGATTCACGTGTATATCCCGATCGTGCGCGGGCCGACGCAGAAGGAAGTGTGGGCGTTCGCGAAAGCGCTGGCGATCGAGCTGGAGAAGCGGCACTCCGAGCTGATCACCGCGGAGTATCGCAAGGTGAAGCGGCCGTACGGCCGCGTGCTCGTCGACTACAACCAGAACGCTTGGGGCCGCACGCTCGCGTCGATCTACTCCGTGCGCCCGACGCCGTTCGCCGGCGTGTCGATGCCGGTGACGTGGGAGGAGCTCGAGCGCGGCGTGAAGATCGACGACTTCCGCATCGACAACGCGGTCAAGCGGCTGAAGAAAGTTGGCGACCTCTGGAAGCCGGTCGTCGCGCAGCGGAAACGTTTTGACCTGTACAAAGCGTTTGCGAAGTCGTGAAGAAGCTCCTGGTTCTCCTCGCGCTCACGCTGTCGCTGGATGCGCAAACGGTGCGCATCACCGAGAAGCCGACGGGACTCGTGTCGGGCACGCTGTCCGTGCCGATCGTGGCGACGGAGCCGGTCGAGCGACTCGAGCTCACGATCAACGGCGTGCCGTACAGCAAGGCGATGGGACGCGCGGTGACGGTGCAGGTGAATGTCGGCTACTACATCCGCCGCCTGCGCATGCGCGCGGTTGGCTACGACGCGCAGGGAAATGTCGTCGGCGACGACGAGATGGTGGTGAACGATCCGCGTCCGCCGTTTCGCGTGCGGCTGCAGGGACCGGCGCAGTGGCCGGAGAGCGGGAACATCGAGCTGCACGCGAACGTGATGCGTCCAGCGGAAGTGCGCGTGAGCGATGTCGACTTTTTCGTCGGCGAGGAGAAGATCGCCACCGCGACGGCGGAGCCGTTCGCGGCGACCGTCGATGCGTCGAAGTTTCCCGGCGCGATTTACGCGCGCGTCGCGGTGCACGCGGGCGATCAGGAAGCGAACGACGTCCTGTTCTTCGGCGACCGCGCGCACGCGGAGTCGGACGTGACGGTGCAGCAGATTCCGGTGTCGGTCGCGGAAGGCAAAGGTCCGTTGCGCGCGCAGGATGTGTTGCTCGTCGACAACGGTGAAGTGCGTCCGGTCGAAGGACTCGTCGGCGCGGCCGATCAGCCGCTGCACGTGATCGTGCTCATCGATTACTCGGAGAGCATGCTCAAGGAGCTGCCTGTGGTGAAGTCTGCGGCGAAGCAGTTCGCGCGCGCGCTGTTGCGGCCGCAGGATCGACTCGCGGTCGTCGGCTTCAATCAGCGCACGTTCTGGCTCACGGGCTACACGAATGATTGGAACGCGGTTGCGCAGGCGGTCGACCGCGTGCAGCCGATCGGCGAGACGCATCTGTACGACAGCGTGGTCGAGATGCTGTACGAATTGCAGAAGACGCCGGGACGCCACGCGCTGGTCGTGCTCACGGACGGCGTCGATCAGGGCAGCCGCTTCAAGCTCGATCACCTCGTGCACTACGCGCGCTACGCGGGCGTGCCGGTGTATCCGATCGTGAAGAATCAGTCATTGTCGCGCTGGATGAAGCTCGGCGTCGGACGCCTGCAGGCGCGCCGCCTCGATCGCATCGCCGAAGACACGGGCGCGACGTACTTCATCATCCAGAACGAACGCGAGCTCGCCGGCGTGTACGCGCGCATCGCCGCGGAGCTGCGGCAGCAGTATCAGCTCGTCTTTCACTCCGAGGCGGACGTCGCGGACCAGTGGCGCTCGCTGAAGGTGGAGTCGCGCGCGGGCCATGTGCTGCGGGCACCGCGCGGTTACTTTCCTTGAGGCCGCTGACCCGGCACGCCCCGTGAACTCTAGCCGCGTGTAGTGGATCGCGCATCTCCTCTCTTCCCCGAGGCGCCGAGGCGGCACCGGATTCACCGCGGGCTGGTGACGGAGCGGCAGGAGCACATCTTTCTGTGGATCTGCGTCGTCGTCGTGTTGCTCTACGCGACGGCGTGGGTCGCCGCGCTCAAACAGATTCACGACGAGCAGAACGCGCCCACGACGTTCGGCGATCAGAAGATCGTCCCGAAGACGGCGCCCGAGACTCCGTCCGGCGAGATCACCAACAAGATCCTCGGACCCGAGGCGCCGGCGACGCCGTATCTCGACGACGCGGTGCTGTCGTTTCTGCATCCGCTGCGCGGCGAGTCCGGCGCGATTCACTATGCGCCGATCCTTCCCGGCGAAACGATCGCGCCGAATGCGCCGGGCGGAGCGCAGGCCGTGATCGAAGGTCAGGCGCGCTCCGATTTCAGCGCGCCGGAGAAGAGCGGCATCTACGAGTTCAGCATCGGACTCAATCGCGCGGTGCGCGCGATCGAGGACATCAGCATCGTCACGCTCGTCCCGCGCACGCAAAAGCGCGGCGGCCGCATCGGCACCTACCGCCTCGGCACCTGGCCGTGGGAAGCCGGAGGTACGCCGCGCACGGAGCGCTACGCGCCGCCCGAGGGATTCATCGAAGTCACGCCGCAGAATCAGGACTTCGAAGTGTCGGATCACTTCAAGCTGCGCGACTTCCTGACGAAAGATCAGCGCGATGTCTGGCCAAAGTACCTGCTGCTGCAGCCGCGACTCATCGACAAGCTCGAGCTGACGATTCAGGAGCTGCAGCGGCAGGGCGTGCGCGTCGATCACGTGCATGTGATGAGCGGATTTCGCACGCCGCAGTACAACCACAGCGGCGGCAACACGGCGGGTCGCGCGAATCTCAGCCGGCACATGTACGGCGACGCGTCGGATGTGTACGTCGACAACAATCGCGACGGTCAGCCGGACGACATCACCGGCGACGGTCGCGTCACGGTGAAGGATGCGGAGCGTTTCGCGCAGGCCGCGGAGATCGTCGAGCGGCAGCATCGCTCACTCGTCGGAGGCATCGGTGTCTATGTCGCGTGCTGCGGGCACGGGCCTTTCACTCACATTGACGTTCGAGGGTTCCGCGCGCGTTGGCGCGGAACGGGCAGCGGGTAGTTCGAATAGGAGGTAGTTGTGGCCACTGAGTTTCATTGTCCTGAATGTCAGAGCGTGCGCACGGATCCGGCGGTGACGTGTCCGACGTGCGGCGCGCCGCCGATCCGCGAGGGCGATCACCGCTCGACGGAAGAGGAAGTGCGCTCGCACGATCTCGAGCCGTACGTGACGCTGCGCTACATCGCGCGCCTGTTCAAAGTGCTCGCGGTGATGATGGTGGTGATGCTGATCGGCGAGATGTACTTCACGATCACCGCGGAAGGACCGTTCACGCTCGCCGATCTCATCGGACGCGTGACGCAGCTTCTCGTGCTGGCGGGTCTGATGTGGGGCGGCGGCGATCTGACGATGCTGTTCATCGACGCCGGTCATGACCTCCGCGTCGCCCGCATCCTCCTCGGCCGCATCAACGCGGAACTGCATCGCCGCGGCGGCATTGAAGATTTGAGCGCGAGCAGCAACAACAAGACGGCGAGTGGCGCGTAGTCAGCGCGCCACTCGCACTGGCGGCGGACGTCAGCCGCCCAGCTCCTGCTTGCGCATCATGAGCTGCTCGCCGAGGGCGCGAAGCTCTTCGCGGCTCATCAGCTTGCGCGCGCGCGGGAACATCTCTTTCTCTTCTTCGTCGGCGTGATGCTCGACGAGGTCCTTCAGCACCTTCGCCTTCGCCTTCAGCTCCTCGGTGTCGGCGCCGTCGTTCATCTCCGGCAGCACGAGGTCGACGACGTGATGCTCTTCGACGGCTTCGAAGAAGAGCTTCTTGTCGTCCTTCTTGCGCGACGCCTCGCGGTACGCGGGATAGAAGATCTCCTCCTCGATCGTCGTGTGGATCTTCAGCTCCTGCTCGATCTGTCCGCGCAGTTTCTCGCGGCGCGCGCCGGTCGCGTTCTCGAACTGCGACAGCAGTCCGCGCACTTTCTCGTGATCCTGCTTCAGTAGAGCAACCGCGTCCGCGGGCTTTCGCTCCGGGGCGGGTTTCTTCTTCGATTTGCTTGCAGCCATTCGTGATCCTCCGCGTTGCGGAAGATCACGATGCGTGCCCGGCGCTCACGATCGATCGGCTCAACACTTCGCGCAGCTCGCGGAAGACGTTCTCCGGCGGCACTCCGATCTCGCGGCACGACGCGGCGCGCTTGAGCAAAG
>DATELS010000788.1:0-18180 GCA_035276365.1 Thermoanaerobaculia bacterium | reverse complement strand
CCGGACTGGTGAACGACGGTGCCGAATCGCCGACGACATTCGTGACCGTGACCGCGATCGAAGTCGCCGCGACATTCCCCTGTCCGTCGCTCGCCGAGACGATGACGTCGTACACATTGTTCGCGCCGGCGTCGGTCGGCGTCTCGAAGTCGGGCGCGGAGTTGAACGAGAGCGCGCCGGTGGTCGGATGGATCGAAAACTTCGCGGAGTCGGCGCCGCCGAAGATGCCATAGGTGCGCGGATTCGATTCCGGATCGGTCGTCGTCACCGTCATCACCGCTGTCGTGTTTTCGGGAACGGACGGCGTGGTCGACGAGGTGAAGACCGGCGGCCCATTGAGCAGCGCGCCGGTGGTCGAGCCCTGCTTCGCACCGCCACGCAGCTCGCTGACGTGCGCGGCTTTGATCGAGGTCGCGCCGGCCGTGATCGAGCTGTCGGTGAACGCGATCGTGGCCATGCCGAGCGCGGTGCGTGCCTCATTGAGCGCGGTGCGCAGCTCCGTGATGTGAGCGGCGCGGATCGGCGTCGAAGTGCTGAGCGTCGGATCGGTGAACGTCGCCGCCGAGAGACTACCAAAGACGCGCATCGCATTGATGTCGCTGCGCAGTTCGTCGATGTGTGTGGTTTTCACCTTCGTCGACTGGACGACGAGCGGATCATCGGTGAACGAAAATGTGCCGGCGTACACGGGCGAGCTGTTGAGGCCTCCGCTGGTGCGGACGCGATAGCGATACGTCGTGTTGGCGCTGGCTGCGGAGTCGGTGAACGCCGTGGACGTCGTCGACCCGATCTGGACCGGCAAGCCGCCGCTCTCACGGAGGACTTCGTAGAGGCTGGCGCCGCCGACCGCGTTCCAGGTGATGGTGACCGAGGTCGCGCTGTTGACCTTCGCCTGAAGATTCGTCGGCTGCGCTTCCGCCCACGCTGCGATCAACGCAGCCGCGATGAGCACGAGGAGCAGCAGGCGGCGCCGCATGACAGTCTGGGTTGGATTGCGGGATCACGTCCATGGTACCTCACCCAATCCATCCCGCTCCCCCATTCGTAGGTCGCGCATGGAACGCGTGCAACGCCTCGCGAAGAATTTCTTCGACTGGGCGCTGGCCATCAACGGCGCGGCGCTCGTGCTGCAGCTCTTTCTCATGTTCGCGACCGGCCTCGTCTCGATGACGTGGGGACGAGCGGTCTACTTCTGGATGGTGCGCGTGCACTTCAGCGAAGTCGCGCTGGCGCTGTCGATCCTCGTCGCGCTCTTCTTCGTCGTGCAATGGGAGCGGCGTCCGCCGGCGGACCTCGACACGTGGCGCTACTGGCTGAGCGTCGTCATGCGCTACGTCCTCGCGTACGTCTATCTCGACTACGGCTTCGCGAAAATCTTCAAAGGCCAGTTCACCACCAGTCTCAGCACCCTCGACATGCCGCTGGGCGAGATCTCGGGATTCGCGCTGGCGTGGCGCTTCTTCGGCTATTCGTACGCGTACGCCGTGTTCCTCGCGGCGTCGGAGATCGTCGGCGGCGTGCTGATGTTCTTCCGCCGCACGACGCTCATCGCGTCCGCGATTCTGCTGCCGGTGGCCGTCAACATCGTTGTCGTCAATTTCACGCACGGCATCGGCGTCGAAGCGGAGGCGATCCTTCTGCTCCTCATCACGCTCGATCTTTTTCTCGAGGATGCGGCGCGGCTCAAAGCGCTGTTCTGGGATCACGCCGTAATCGCGGCGCGCACGTTTCCGGCGTATTGGAATGGACGCGCAATGCGTTTCGCGCGGCGCGGCGCGATTGCGTTCATCGTGCTGTTCACGCTCTTCGAGAACGTGCTGATCTATGTCGAATACGAACGCACCACCACGCCGCTCTTCGGCGCGTGGGACGTGCAGAGCTATCGCGTGAACGGGACGGTGAAGGCCGACGCGGCGATGTGGCGCACGCTGTACGTGGACACCGATCGCACGTTGACCATCCGCACCGGCGCGCCGCATGTCGTCGAGTGCGAATCCGACGCGAAGCTGCAACCGGGACGGCACGCGCTCGCGCTCACCGACGTCAACTCCAACGACCCGTTCTTCCGCGGCGACTATGAGACGCGCGGACAGGACCAGCTCGTGATGCACGGGACGCGCGGCCGCGACGCGATCGACGTGACGCTACGCCGGAGAAAGTCCGCGACTCACTCGCAGTTGGTCGCGGAGCAATAGCCTTTCACCGCCGCGCGCAATTGCGAGAGGTGCGTCTTGCCGATGAGGGTCGTGCCGGCGGTGAGCGTCGAGTCGGTGAAGGTCACGGAGCTCAAGAGGAGCGCGGTGAGGAAGCTGTTGATCGCGCTGCGCAACTCCGTCACGTGCGTGGTTTTCACGCTGACGCCCGTCAGCGATGTGTCGGTCCAGGTCGGCGGCGTGAGTCCGATTGCGGAGTCGAGCGCTTCGATCGCCGAGCGCAACTCGGTGAAGTGTTGCGCGCTGATGAGCGTCGTGCCCGCGGTCACGGGATTGTCCGTGTAGCCGTAGGTCGTGACGAAGTCGGGCAGGCTCTGCGTGGAGACGATGCTGCGATCGGCGTTCGCGGCTTGCACGCAATAGAGAAACGCCGAGCTCGCAGCGAGTGACGTCGCGGAAAACGCGGTCGTTGCCGACGTCCCGACCTCCACCCATCCGCCGCTGAGCGGCGTACGGCGATAGACGACGTACTGCGTCGCCCCCGCGGAGGCGCTCCAACTGAGCGAGACATCGGTGGCCGAGGTCAGTGTCGCCGTGAAATTCGCGGGCGTGGCGAAGGAGCTGGTCGTGATGTTCGCGCTGCCTGTGTTCTTGCAGCCATGCGGCGTGCGGACAGTGGCTGTAATGGTCGTCGTCAGACCGCTGCCGCTCGTCGTGAACGTCACTGTACGCGACGAGGAGCCGGCCGTAATCGAGCCGTTCGTAATGGACCATGAATACGACGAGCCGGTGCCGGAATCCGGGACCGACGCGGTCATCGACGTGCTGGGCATTGCACTGTTTTGACTCGGTGTCACGGTGACGGGACAACTCGGCTGATATTCGACCGCGTCGCCTGGCACAGTCACACTGGACGAATTGAATTGCGGCATTCCGCTCACGACTGTGCCCCACAATTGGCGGCCGAGGATATACGGGTAGGCGGAATCGCCATTCGCGTCGATCGTCACGAAATACGCGTAGGTGCCGTTTGGATATTCAGGCGTGACGCAGAAGCGGCCATTGTAATAATCGAGATCGCCCGCGCCTGTGTACTCGTAATCCTCGAGATAGAAACCGAGCGGCCGCGTCGAATCGACCGAAGGGCCGTTGGGACGTCCGCCGCCGAGGTCCGTGCGCGCCGTGTACCCGGAGACCATGCGCCGGATGCCGCTCGTGCTGTCCAATGCGCTCGAATAGCCGTATGGGCCGTAAATCGGCACGCCGTCGAATGCCCAGCCGAGGATCGGCGAGTGCGTGCTGCCCGTATCGCCAAAGTACGAGCGGAGGCATTTCGGATTCTGGTGATGGTGATATTTCCCGGGACTCGTGCCCGAGGTGTGGCCGAGGCAGGTGTCATAACTGTCGGCTTCCTGCACGACCGCATTGCGGTTCCACACGCCGTCCCCGCCGCCGTTCAGCGTGTTCTTGTCCGAGCTCGTGGCCGCATCCCACGACAGGCCATCGCCGGGATGAAAGACCGGCACGCCATTGACGAGGAACGCGACGGTGCCGGTCGGCAGCGTCGTCTTCGTCCCCGTCTGCTCCACCGCCGTGCGTGGGATTTTGAAGATGTACGTCTGTTCGCCCGGATAACGCGGCTCCGGAAAATTCATCGTGTAGCCCGGAATGCCGTACGCCGACACATACACGTAGCTCGTGTTGTATTGCAGCTTGGAGATGTTCGCGCGCGCGTTGCCGCTGCCGCCGCCGCTGTAGGTGTAGTGGCCGAGGGTGGTGCCGTCGAGATTGAAGATCCAGCTCTCGAAGAGAGTCTGCGCCGCCGCGGCGTGAGCCAGCGACAGCACGGCGAACACGAGCACGCTCCACTTGCGCATGAGATTGGACCGGCGACGATTGTAAGACGCGCCGACGCGGATACGCGGCAAAGCCTTCGAGATTTTGCGTTCTTTACAACTACTCGAAGAACGGCATGCGCGCGTTCTCGGGCGACTCGAGATCGGCGATCAATACCGCGGTGCCCAGCGCGCCGCGCCAGAGGGCGGGCGTGCGCGGCGAGTCGAGCGGCGCATGTTCGGCGGCGTGATTCGCGAGCTGGCGCGCGCGGCTCAGCCACTCCGTCGCGCCGGTGTGCTTGTAGAGATTGAGCAACGCGTAGGCGCGGCCCGCGGTGCCGCAGCAGAGCGTCGTCACGCCGCGCGGCTCGTCCCAGCAGTTCCACGCGGTGCGCGTCGCGAGTTCGAGCCATTGCTCGTCGCCCAGCATCTTGTGCGCGAGGACGAAGAGAAAGACGTAACCCGCGCTGCCGTTGCACCACGCCGGGATCGCGGCCTCGTTCGGCTCGCTGTCGACGAGCTTGCGCCAGTAGATGCCGCGCCCTTTCGCGTGACGCATCGCCGCCAGCTCGTGGAGACGTTCGACGAGACGCGGCGGCAGCGCGTCGCCGGACGACTCGCACCAGCGCAGCGCGGCGTAGATGTAGCCCGCCCAGCCATGTGCGACGCCGAGGAAGGTGCGCTTCGTCGATGCGGCAATCGGGGGACGCGCATCGAGCTGCTCCCAGATCTCCCGCATCGTCTGCGTTCCGAGCGCGCGCAGCGGCGCCGCTTCGGGCAACTCCTCGCTGATCGGCAGCAGGAGCGCGCACGCGAGCAGACTGCCAGAGCGGCCGAGCGTGACGTCGAGCTCCGCGCAAGGATGCTGCGAGCTGCGCAGAAACGCCGCGAGTGCGCGGCGTTGCGCGCCGGTATCGCCGCGCGCCGCAGCGATCATCGCCGCCGCCGCGTGAATGCCCGACTCCGTGTGATACGGCGTGACCTCGCCGAGCTGGCGGCGCGTGAGCTCGTCGCCGTGGTAGTACGCGTCCTCGTTCCCGATGAGCTTCGCGGCACGCGAGCGCCACACGTCCGCGAGCGCGAGCAGCGCCGCGTCGCCGCGCGTCTCCGCGATGCGCAGGATTCCCACCGCCGCTCCCGCCGCGCCGAAGTTGATGTTCGCGAGCGGCGGCAACGTGTAGCCCGACGCGTACGTCGCGCCGCCGCGCGAGAACGCGATCAGCGTTTCTTCGAGCAGCGCCTTCGCCGCGTCACTCACCGGCTGCGCCAGCGCATCGCGCACTGCGCTCTCGCGCGCGGCAGTGAGCAGCGACGCCATCTCCGCAATCGACGCGTGACGTTGGGCCGGACTCTTCTCCAGCGCGCGCAGCAGAATCCGCTCGACCTCCGGCCACGGCGGCACGCCGCGTTTCGCGAACGGCAGCGGCGGCTCGTTCTCGATCTGCAGCGCCATCTCGTCCTTCTCGTAGCGAAACTCGAGATAGTCGTCGCCGGCGATCATGCGATACAGCAGCGCGCCGAGCGCGTACTGCTCGCCGGCGGCGGAGGCGCGGACGCTCCTCCCCTCGCGCTGCGCGGCAAAGTACTCCGGCTCGAAGAACGCGAACACGCCGCCGCGGATCGACGGCAAATCATCATCGAGCAGGCGCGCGTAGCCGAAGTCGACGAGCTTCACCGCGTCGCCCGCGATGACGTTGCGCAAGTGCACGTCCCCATGCACCACGCCCCGCGCATGCAGCTCGGCGTACGCCTCCGCGATCGCCGCGCACAGCTCGAGCAGCGCCGGACGATCGTGACGCCGCTGCGCGGCCGCGACACTCGCGTCGACGCCGGGAATCCATTCGATGAGCAGATACGGCCGCTCTTCGTACGTGCCGGTGCCGATCAATCGCGGCGCGATCGATGCGCCGTGGAGATGCCGCAGGATCGTGGCCTCGTTGTCGAACAATGACTGCAGTCCGCGCGTCGTCATGCGCGCGATCTTCAGCGCCGCGACTTCGTCGCCGTTGCGCACCTGATAGATCTCGCTGTCCTCGATGAGGCTCGCGCAGCGGATGATCGTCCAGCCTTCGATCGTCGCGCCGGCGTCGAACCGCGGGCGGATCTCCTTCTCTTCCTCCGAGCCCGCGGGCACGAGCACCCGCTTGTGCACGAACTCGCCGAAGTGCGGCAGCAACTCGTCCAGTCGCGCGCGCGGGTCTTTGCCGAACGCCTTGCTGTTCTCCAGCACCGCATCGACGATCGTGCGCGGCTCGCGGAACAGTGCGAGCAGCGCCGCGGTCTCGCCATCGATCACTTGAGCGAGAGTCCGTCCATGGCGGCGCGACAACGTGTAGTCGCCTTCGTCGAACGCGATGCGGTCGCGCATGTCCTCGCGGATCTCCGTGCACGGGATGAGCAGCACGTCGCCCTTCAGCACGAACGGCTCGGTGATGTTCATGACGTGCTCCAGAGCGCGGCGGAGGGAGTCCATGTCTCGACGTCGACGCCGTGCCGCTGCGCGCGTGCGATCGCGAACTGCCACGGCTCGATCGCGCCCGCGCCGCGCGCGCCTTTCGCAATCGCGAGCGCCGACGCGAGCCGCTGCACGATCCAGTAGCGCCAACTGTTGCCCGCGAGCCAGCGCAGCGCGCGTTCGTCATCCGGAGGATCGACGCCCCACGACACGAGTCCCGCGTCATCGACAGACGCGCTGAACGGAACGCCGTGCGCATCGCAGCCGGCGAGCTCGCGGCGCAGCGCGTCGGCAGCCTCGTCGAGCTCCGCGCGCGTCGTAAAGTACGCGACGAACTTGTCGGGACGCAGCAGGCCCGCGACGCTGTCGCCGATCTTGAACGGCGTCCCGGGAAATCCGGAGAGCACGCGCACGACGATCTCGAACGCGTCGCGAATGCGTTCCGGACGCGGACTCACGTACAGCTTGTACGTGACGTCGCTCGACTGCCGCACGGTCGCGCTCTTCGCGCGCCAGCTCAGCCAGCCCTGCATCGTCTGCGACGCCGTCCACTCGCGCTCGAGGAGCGCGCGCAGCGCGCCGCGGTCGGCGCCGAGGTGCGTGAGGATTGCGTCGCGAGTCGGGAAGCGAGCGCGCCAGAACGGCGAGATGGGAATGCGATTGAAGAGATACAGCGCCGACGTCAATGCCTGCGGATCGTTCGTCTCGAGATCCTGCGCGTGTAGCAGCGCGTCGTGCGAGAGACGCGCGATCACGTCGCGCGGCTCGGGGATCGCGAGCGATGCGTTCACGAGTGACAGTGCGTCCGCGCCGCACACGAAGTCGTCGCCGTGCTCGATCTCGAGAATGCCGTCGAGCACGAGATCGAACAGGTCGTCGCCGACGATGGACGGATCGACGACCGCGGGCGCGTGCAGCGCGCGAATGAGCTCCGCCGTCTCCTTCGCCACCGATTTGAGATTCATCGCCAGCGGCGGTTTCGCGATGAGCAGTCCGTAGAACTCGGGATCGTTTTCGAGCTCGAGAAAGCGCTCACGCTGTTCGGGCGCGAGCTCGCCGAGGGACTTCAGCTCGACGCAGGGGTTCGCGCGAAAACGGACGTCGCTCAGCGACAGGGTCATGAAGGGCTCGCAGGGAACTGAGGCTTCCGGTCCCGCTCCATGTGCAAGCTACTGCGTGCAGGCTATTGGCTGATGTGGGATTCGAGCTGCTGTTTGAGCTGCGCAACGGCGTCGGGAGTGAAGTAGCCGGACGCGTTCTGCTTGTGAGGCGGACAGTCTTTCGAAGGCTGGTCGTCGTCGCACGTCGGACCCTTACAGTCCGTGTGCACGCCGCCGCAGGTGTTCTTGTGGCACTCGGACAAGCCGCCGTCGTCCGGACACTCCGCAGTGAAATTGTCCGTGGGTGACGGGCAGCCGTTGCCGCCTCGGTGACGTTCGTCCCCGCCCCCGCCATTTCCCATTTCCACGGGGCGCATCGTGACGGGGATGGTGTTGATTCCCAGGTCTCGGATCTTGGGCATCACTCCTCCTCTCTCTCTCAACAATGTATGGGCGACGGACCGGAAGCCATACGGAAGGAGTGTATTACGAACGTCGTCGCACGCTCATTCTTTGTTGAACCGCATGAGCCACACGTCGCTTTGTTCGAGCGCCTGGCGCACGTAGAGCGTCGTGTGATCGCGCGAGAGGCGCGCGCCCGTGATCGAGTCATCGATGTCGACACCGGGAGGCAACGTGAGCGGCATGTTCGTCACGTGCCCGCTGCTCAACTCGAGGATGCTCAGGTTCCCCTTCGCAAACGCGACGATCCGATCATTCCCCAGCCACCTCGGCAACACCCGATCGTCGAGTCGCTTCTGGACGCGGCGTGGGCGCTCGGCGAGTGAGTACGTGAGGACGCCGCGGCGGCCGCCCGAGTCGCCCGGAGTGGCGACGAGTTGCGTTCCATCGGGCGACCACTCCGGACCGACGAACCCGTCGGCGATCACTTCGAGCCGGCGTTCGCGCGGACGATCGAGATGCACGAGGATCGCCGACTCCGCGCTGTTCGTGGCCAGCGTGCGACCGTCGGGCGACGCCTTTGGCGTATTCAGATTGTCCTGTCCCACGCGACGGATCTCGTTCGCGTCGACGACGCGCGCGAGGCCGCTGCCGTCGCGATGAATGCTCCAGATCGTGTACGGACCTTCGCGGTTCGAGTAGAAGTACAGCGTGTTGCCGTCGGGCGACCAGCTCACGCCGCGATCGCGCGCCGCATCGTTCGTCAACTGTCGCAGACGCGAGCCGTCGGCGTTGACGATGAACACGTCTTCCTGCACGCCGCTCGTCGTGAACGCGATCGCATCGCCGTTGGGCGACGCGTCGAAACTGAGAATCTCCTCCGCGCCACCGAACAGCGGCCGCGCCTCGCCGATCTTTCCCGTGCTCGCATCGAATGGCAGCGCGAGGAGGCGATACAAGCGGGTCATGGTCGTGAACGTGATCGCGCCCTGCTGTTGCGCGACGGAGAAGTCGCCGCTCATGGGCGCCGGCAGCGACATCGGCTCCGGATCGCCCGTCGGCTTGCCCGTCTCCTCGTCCATCGGCATGCGCCACAGGTTCATCGTGCCGTCGCGATTGCTCCCGAAGTAGAGGAACTTTCCGTCCGGCGACCACACCGGATTCCAATCGAGTCCCGGATCCATCGTCACGCGCGTGAGCGTCGACTTCGGTTCCGAGGCGTGCGGATCGATCGTCCAGACGTCGCGTTGTCCGAGCGAGACCCCCCAGAACGCGATGCGCTGTCCGTGCGGCGACCAGCTCGGCTGCAGCGCGTCCGCCTTCTCGCCGACGCGATCGTAAAGTTGCCGCTTCGCGCCGGTCCGCGTGTCGATGATCCACAGCTCGCCTCCGCGCGTGTGCACGTGCGGACTCATCTCCGTCACGGCGCTCGACACGACGAGCTGCGTTCCATCCGGCGACCACGACGGGTTGTGTCCGACGTCGGAGAGACGGCGCACCGACTCGCCGGTCACGCCCATCACGAAGATGCCGCCGCCTCCGCGCTCCGAGCGGAACGCGATCTGATCGCCGTCCGGCGAGAACGCGGGCTCGGAGTCATCGTCCGGCGAGTCGCTCGTGATGTTGATCGTGCCGCGGCCGTCGACGCGCTGCACGTAGATGTCGCGATTGCCCGTCTGCGACGACACGTATGCGAACGACTTCCCGTCCGGCGCGAGCGTGGGAAAGAGCTCGACGCCGTCCGCGAACGTGAGCTGTTTGAACGT
The DNA here is from genome assembly GCA_035276365.1 of Thermoanaerobaculia bacterium. Taxonomy (GTDB): domain Bacteria; phylum Acidobacteriota; class Thermoanaerobaculia; order Gp7-AA8; family Gp7-AA8; genus QHVT01. The sequence goes on along the minus strand of DATELS010000788.1, from coordinate 8,469 downwards.
GCGCGGAGCCGTCTCCGCCGCGCGCGCGCCGTGGCGTCCGAAGAGCGCCCAGCCGCCGATGGCAAGAGCGAGCGCGGCGACGGCGCCGACCGCCCAACTCTTGTACGGCACGCGCCGCGGCGTCTCGTCGTGCGTCTGTTGCTGCAGGTGCGATCCGCTGAGCGCGAGGAGATGCGCGTCGGTGACCGTGTTCGTCACGCCCGACAGCGTGCGCAGTTGAAACGCAAGATCGCGCGCGGACTGAAAACGATCCTGCGGCTTTTTCTCGAGGCAGTGATGCACGATCGCGTCGATCGCGGCGGGAATCGAAGGATCGATCGTCGTCAGCGGCGGCGGCTCGCTGTTCAGCACCGCGTTCATCGTCTCGATCGCGGAGAAGCACTCGAACGCCGGCTTGCCGCACAACATCTCGTACATCACGGAGCCGAGGGAGAAGATGTCGGTGCGGTGGTCGAGAGGAAGCGCGCGGACCTGCTCGGGCGACATGTAGCCGGGCGTGCCGATGGCGATGCCGGCCGTCGTGAGATGACGCGCCGTGCTGAGCGCGCCCTCCGTGCTCGGCGCGTCCGCGGCGAGCTTCGCCAGTCCGAAGTCGAGAATCTTCACGCGATCGTCGCTCGTGATGAAGAGGTTCTCCGGCTTCAGATCGCGATGGATGATGCCCTTCTCGTGCGCGACCGCGAGCGCGGACGTGATTTGAATCGCGTAGTCCACGGCCTTGCGCAGCGGCAGCGCGACGGGCACGACGTCGCCGATCGCGTCGCGCAGCGTCGTTCCCTCGAGCAGCTCCATCACGATGTACGGCGAGCCGCTGGTCGTGCCGACGTCGAAGATCGTGACGAGTCCCGGATGATTGAGCGCGCCGGCCGCGCGCGCCTCCTGTTCGAAACGGCGCACGGCTGCATCGCCGACGTCGAATGCGTCCGCGAGCACTTTCACGGCGACTTCGCGGCCGATGCGCGAGTCGCGCGCGCGCCATACCTCGCCCATGCCTCCCTCGCCGATTCGGCTCAGGATCTCGTATGGGCCGAGGCGCACACCCTTATCGATTGCCATGCGTTTCTGAGTTCGCGCGGATTATGGCAGGGTCCGCGCGATGCGTGGCGCGTCGTTCGCACTTTCTCGCAAACGTGTCGCAACCTCTGCACGTCGTCACCCTCGGCGACTCGCTTGCGTACGGCGCGGGCGACGAGACCGGCAAGGGAATCGCCGGACGCCTCGCCGACGACCTGCACACGTCCGTCACCACCACGAATCTGGGTGTGAACGGAGCGCAGACGGCGGATGTGCTCGTCCGTCTGAAGCAGGCGCGCGTGCGCAAGGCCATCGCGGACGCGGACGCGATCGTGCTCTCGATCGGCGCGAACGATCTGTTCCGCTCGCCGAAGTCGCGCGCGGAGATTCTCCGCTCGCCGTTCGCGATCGCGCAGCGCATCCTCGATCGCATCGAGGAGATCGTGCACGCGCTCCACGACCTCAACTCCCGCGCGTGCGTCATGCTCCTCGGCGGCTACAACCCGGTGCCCGGACACGAGTGGGCGTCGCTGATCAACGAGTACCTCACGATGTGGGACCGCGCGCTCGCCCAGCGCTTCGACGATGACGCGCTCGTGACGATCGTGAAGATGGCAGACGTCGTCACGCCGCAGCGCCTCAGCCGCTACGACTTCTTTCATCCGGGCAGCGAGGCGTATCGCGAGGCGGCGCGGCGAATCGCGGAGATGCTGCGCCGTCACGGCGCGACGCGCGCGGCGACTTCCGCCGGCGCAAGTGCGCGCTCGTAGAGCTCGACTTCGTCGACGAGGCCGCGGAAGGTCGACCCGAGGAGGAGCGGGTCTTTCTCGTTGTCGGCGAAGGAGAGCGTGGTGTGCGCGTCGATGCGCCCGTTGACGTACAGCGTGGCCGCGGTGCCCGTCCATGTGAGCGCGACGTGCGACCACTGGTTCGCGAGGAGAGGCGTGCGGCCGGTGAGCGTCGTCGTACCGAAGGTGGCGGTGAGATGTTCGTTCGCGTCGCGTGAAAGGCGCCACGTCGTGCGGTCTGCGATCGACATCGCGGAGCTGTCGCGCGGCTTGATCCAGCATGCGATCGTGAACGGCTGCAGGGCGATGCCGAGGTTCATGACGGAGATGCGGAGGGTAGAGGGAGGAGTGAAGACGAACGCCTGTCCGATGCGGCCCGCGGCGAACGACACATTGCCTTCGATCGCCGCGTGATTGAGACCGGCGGCATCGTGCGGCGTGCCATCGCCCGTCCAGCGCGCGGTCATGCCCGCGGGTGGCGCGTGGCGGCGCGGCATCGGCACGATCGCGATCGTGTCGCCGATCGGGATGTACGCGGTGTTGCCGTCCGCGGAGAACACCACGTTGCCCGTGACGTCGATCGCCGCCGACTCCACCGTCGTCAGCGTGGCCGTGCTGTACATTTCGACGAGCGTCTCGCCGTCGATCATCGCGCGCGTGCTGTCCGGCGTGAACGCGAACTGCGAGCCCGCGCTCCTGCCCACCGGCACCGCGAGCGAGCGGAGGAGCGTGCGGTCCGCGGTGCGGATCACGTTCGCGACGCCGGAGGGAACCGCGGGACAGCCGATGTGATCGTAGTACGGCGACAGGCACGCGTCCTTGCCGTCGATCCAGACCTGCGCGCCGTCCGGAGTGAGGTTGATCTCGCCGCCGACGTTCGGCAGTCCGCGAATCACGCCCGTGCTGGCGAGCGTCTTCGTGTCGACGACGTCGATCACGTCGTGTCCGGAGCGTCCGCCGGGACCGCCGCATTCGTAGCTGACGTACAGGCGCGATGCATCGGGTGAGGTGGCGAGATGCATCGGACACGGGAGTGCGCTGATGCGGCGTAGCGCGCCGGTCGTCGTGTCCGCGGCGAAGAGTCCGGCGTAGATCGCGGCGAGGAAGAGCGTCTTCCCGTCGCCGCTGAGCGCCATGCCGCGGACGTGTGAGCGCGTGGTGATGCGGCCGACGCGTTTCGTGCGCGCCTCGAAAATCAGCACGTCGCCGCGCTCGAGACTCACGTAGACGCGCGTGCCGTCGCGTGAAATCACCACGACTCCCGCGCCCGGCGCGCGATACGCGTGCGTGACGACGCGGCGCCGCGTGTCGATCACATGCACGCCGTCTTCGGAGCTTGCGATCCAAAGCTCGGCGCCGTCCGGCGTCAACGCGACGCGGTGATTGCCGCGGCCGACGCGGATGGCATCGATATGCGCACCTTCGCTCGTCAGCGGCGCGAGAACGCGGGGCGGATCGAGCGACTCCCAGGAAAGCGATGGCTGCGGCTTCGTCGCGCGCGGTCGAACGAACACGAGCGCGACAAGAATCGCAACGACGACTCCCACCGCGATCGCCGGCCACAGCTTGCGCCGTCGCGGCGGCGCCGCCGGCTCGCGCACGACCTCGCGCGCATCGCGCCATGCATCAAGCTCGCCGCGGAACGCGTACACCGAGCCGCGCTCGCCGTGCTGATGGCGGTGCACGGGCAGCCCTTCCGTCCTCTCCCATCGCTGCGCGGTGCGGATGTCGCGCTTGAGATACGCGGCGATCTCCTTCCACGACTCGAGGCGATCCTCTTGGACGTCCACGGCTCCTCGCGACACGACGCGGCAACGGCGCGCCGCCGTCTATTGTCGCTTGTCGCGCGCCGCGCGGCGCCGCAGTGTCGTCGCATGCGAATCGCGCCGCTCGCCCTCGCCCTGCTCGCCACTGCCTCGTACGCCCAGGAGGTGCCGCTCCTGCGCACGCCGTACGCGAGCAGCGGCTACTCCGTGTACTTTCCGGTCGTCACGCGCGTGCAGGGCGCGTCGACGATCTTCTACACGTCGCTGGACATCACGAACAACCATTCCACGCAGGCCACCGACGTCTTCTTCAGCTACCTCTCCGCCGATCTCACTGTCGGCCGCAACGGCAAGCTGGTCACGCTGCAGAAGCTCGGCAGCTATCACTCGGACGACATCCTGCAGACGTTCGCCGACATGGGCATCCTCACGCAGGCGCAGGCGAACAGCACGTTCGGCACGCTCTTCCTCACCTTCACCAACGCGACGTTCACCACGGGAACCGAGGCTTCCGCGGTCGCGCGCGTGTACAACTATGTGAGCGGCAACAGCGGGCCATCGATCGGACTCGCGTATCGCGCGCAACTCCTGCGCACGAACGGCGCGCATCGCCTCGTCTCCGTCCTCTCCGACACCGACACGCCGGGCGCGACGCGACCGCGCGTCGTCACGAACATGGGACTGATGAACGTCGGCGTGAACGATGCCGGCGACGCCGTGAACGGTCCGGCGACGCTCACGCTCACCTTCATCGATCCGCTGACCGGCGGCCGCGTCGGCACGCAGCCGACGATCACGCTCAATGCCGCGCAGGTGCTGCAGATCAACGACCTCTTCTCGCAGTACTCGATCCCGTCGAACGTCACGTCGCTGACGGTGCTCGTCGAAGGTCCGACCGGCGCGAGCGCGCCGCAGATCGACGGCTACGTCGTGCTCAAAGACACGTCGACGAACGACGGCTCGTACTTTCCGATGCAGACGGCGTCGAACGTCACGACCGCGCCCTCGCCTGTCGGTCCGCCACCGCCCGCCGCGCGCTGGTACTTTGCGCCGCTCCTCGACTTCAAGCTGCATCCCGATGCGAAGCCGACGGCCGGTCACTATCAACTCTGCTTCGGACCGCTGACGTGGTCGACGACGCTCCAAGGCGACCTCGCCGGTACCTCCTACAAATTCTCCCTCGGCCTCGGCCGCTGCAAAGATCCCGGCGGCTGCGTGTCGTATACGGCAATCGGCGAAGGTCACGTCGCGGCCGACATCGTGCTCAAGCGCGGCTCGAACGAGACGCTGCTCGCGACGAGCAACTTCACCGCGACGGGCGCCTATCAAGTGCAGACGGCGTCGGTGACGGGCATCGATCCCGATGCGCAAGCGGGCGACACGCTGCTGCTGCGCGTGCGCACGCTCGATGGACAGCCATGCGTCTCCGAGCCGGTCGGCAACGGCACGGATCACTTCATCGAAACGCCGGGGCCGGTGCCGTAACGCGCGTCAGTCGCCTTGCGCGACCGCCGGGTACTGCACGAAGTTGCCGCCGCCATAGACGATGTCGCAGTCTGGACTCGACGTCGTGCCGCCGCTATATGTGCCGCCCTCGTACACGCCGTCGCGTCCCGCGGAGCGGATGCCGTACTCCGTTGCGGTCGGACCTGCGCCGAACGTGAACGGCCGTCCCCATCCGTCGTAGCGCGGGATGTTGCGGAGGTACGTCGGCGCGAGCGAGCCGTGGAGCTCCTCGTACGTGACCGCGGTCGGGAATGTGAAGCCGGCGACGAGGTACGAGCGCGTGTCCGCCGCGCGCGCCTCCCATGCCGTGGCGATCAGGCGGATGTCCGCCATCGAGCGCTTCTGCCGCGCGCGATCGATGGCCGCGCGGTACGCGATGACCGCGATCGTCGCGATGATGGCGATGATCGCCACGACGACGAGCAACTCGATGAGGGTGAAGCCGCCCTTGCGCGTTCGACGCATGAAAGGACCTCCGCTACTCTGTCTTGGATTGATTGCTCGCACTTTACGACAGTTTCTCGCGGACGCGGAGATCGGACCCTGCACAATTCTCGTTGCAGTCTCCGGAGGCGCCGACTCCACCGCTCTGCTCCTCGCCTTCTCCGAGCTGCGCGCGGACGGATTCGCGATTCGCGCGGCGCACGTGAACCATCACCTGCGCGGTGCGGAGTCGGACGCGGATGAGGAGTTCGTGCGCGAGCTCTGCGCAACGCTCGCAATTCCGCTCGACATCGCGGATGGAACTCTCGGCGCGGAGCGGGTGAAAGAGAGCGGCATCGAAGCCGCCGCGCGCGCGATCCGCTATCAACGTCTGCACGAGCTCCGCGGGGACGCGCGCTTCATCGCCACCGCGCATCAGAAGAACGATCAGGCGGAGACGGTGCTCATGCGACTGCTCACCGGCGCCGGGATCGCCGGCTTGCGCGGCATTCACCCGATGCGCGATGACGGCGTGATCCGCCCGCTGCTAAACGTCACGCGCGAGGAGATCGACGCGTACCTGCGCGAGAACAACGTGACGCCGCGCGAGGATCGCTCGAACGAAGACCTAAGGTTCCTCCGCAATCGCGTACGCGCGATCGTGCGCGAGCTCGGCACAACGGAGAACCTCGCGAACGTCGCCGCACAAGCGCAAGCGCAGTGGCCGCTCCTCGAACACGCGATCGACGAAGCGGAGCGCACGCACGTCGATGCCAGCGAGCACGAAACGCGTTTCACCTCATGGCCCGAGGATGCGTGGCTGCGCGCCGCACTGCTCCAACGCCACATCCGCAGACTCGATCCCGATGCGCGCGACTTCGACGCGCACCGCATCGCGAACGAGCTCGAAACGATTCGCAAACTCACCGTGACGAAACACCTCGAGCTCACACGAACGAAAGACGCGTTCGTGCTCCGCAGAAAACCGGAACCCACACCCGAGTTCGAGCTCGAGCTGAAAGAAGACGTACCGGCCTACATTAAGGAGCTCGGCAAAACGATCCATCTCACGCGAGCCCCCAAACAACCAGCCACCAGCCACCAGCAACTGCAACTCCCAAACGAAGCAACATCACGCTGGACGATCCGCAATCGCAGACACGGAGACCGCTTCCACCCCCTCGGCATGCCCACCTCAAAAAAACTCAAAGACTTCCTGATTGATCGTAAAATCGCGGCCGAGGCTCGGGATCGAGTTCCGCTGGTGGTGTGGAACGGCGAGATCGCGTGGATCGCGGGCGTCGAGGTCTCCGAGTGCTTCAAGGTCACTGCCTCCGGTGGAGCAATTTACGAAGTATGGATGGACGATGACCCCCTCGATCCCTCAGGCATTCAGCGCTGACGACATCGCCGGCCGCGTGCGCGCGCTCGGCGCCGACATCCGTCGCGACGCCGGAGATGCCGAAGTGTTTCTGCTCTGCATCCTCAAGGGAGCGGCGCCGTTCCTCGCCGATCTCCTGCGCGCGATCCCGGGCGATGTCAGCTACGGCTTCATCGACGTCGTGCGCGACGCGGGCGACAACCAAATCGCCGACGCGCTGGAGATCGACTTTCTCAGCTTCACCGACATCCGCGGGCGCAACGTCTACGTACTCAAAGACGTCGTGAACACCGGCATCATCGAGAACTACCTACTCAGCCAGCTTCGCATGCACGCGCCGTCGACGCTGCGGCTCGTCGCGCTGCTCGACCGGCCCGACGTGCGCACGGTCGACGTCACGACTGACTACCGCGCCTTCACGATTCAGGAGGGAACGTACGCGGGGTACGGTCTCGAGCACGAGCGAAGGTTTGCCAATCTGCCTTACATCGGGCGGATCGGCTGAGCGGCGGCTGCAATAACCCCCCTGCCCCACTCGTTACTCAACCGCGATAGTGTACGTGGCACGCGCGAAGCATCGCCCGTGTGCACGTGGGAGGCAATCCGTTGAATTCCACAGTCAAAACTGCGCTCCTGTGGGTCGTCATCATCGTGCTGGTCTTCCTGCTGTGGCAGTTGTTCAACACAGCCAAGGGAGTGAGCGAGCAGATTCCGTTCAGCACGTTCATCGACCGCGTCGAGCAGGGGCATGTCGAAAAGGTCGTCGTCCGCGGACCCGAGATTCGCGGCGAGACGAAGCCGACCGCGCCGGGCGGGAAGCGTGAGTTCCACGCCACCGGTCCCGCCACGCTGCCGGACGAAGTCTTCAAGACCCTCAAGGACAAAGGCGTCACCCTCGAGTACGAGCCGGAGCGCGATGCTCCGTTCGTCACCGCGCTCATCACGTGGGCGCCGTTCCTCTTCCTCATCGGACTCTGGATCTTCTTCATGCGCCAGATGCAGGCCGGCGGCAACAAGGCGCTCTCCTTCGGCAAGTCGAAGGCGAAGCTGCTCTCCGGCAGCGCGAAGAAGGTGACGTTCAAGGACGTCGCGGGCGTCGATGAGGCGAAGGTCGAGCTGCACGAGATCATCGAGTTCCTCAAAGAGCCGCAGAAGTTCACGAAGCTCGGCGGCAAGATCCCGAAGGGCGTGCTGCTCATGGGCCCCCCGGGAACCGGTAAGACCCTGCTGGCCCGCGCCATCGCCGGCGAGGCCAACGTGCCGTTCTTCTCCATCAGCGGTTCGGACTTCGTCGAAATGTTCGTCGGCGTCGGCGCCAGCCGCGTGCGCGACATGTTCGAACAGGGAAAGAAGTCCGCCCCGTGCCTGATTTTCATCGATGAAATCGACGCTGTCGGTCGGAGCCGTGGTCACGGACTGGGCGGCGGTAACGACGAACGCGAGCAAACTCTGAATGCCCTGCTTGTGGAGATGGACGGTTTCGATACCCAGGAAGGGATCATCATTATCGCGGCGACCAACCGCCCGGATGTTTTGGATCCCGCTTTGCTCCGGCCCGGTCGATTCGACCGCCAAATTACGGTCAATTTGC
>DATELS010000787.1:0-11972 GCA_035276365.1 Thermoanaerobaculia bacterium | reverse complement strand
ACGTCGATGCCGAGATCGTTGAAGCGGATGTAGATCTCATCCAGCTCCTCCGGGAGAGAGGTCACCTCTTCCGGCAGGACCTCGTAGATCTCGTCGTAAAGCAGAAAGCCTTTTTCCTTACCGATTGCGATGAGCTGCTTTACTTCCGCGTATTTTTCTTCGACACTCAACTCGCCGACCCCCTCGTCTTCAAAGTTGGACTCCGGCTCGAGATTCGAAGTGCGCAGGCGTGTCGTCATGTCGTTTCGCTCCTCGCAATGGGCAGCGGGTTCAGCGCTGTCTGCACTCTCGGGGCCCCCGAACGAGGCCTTGGCGGGATGGTCAAATCAGGAGCTTGACAAACCGGCCAAAGTATCGTCCGTAGAGGACACCTGCGTAATCGTGGGGGGACGATAATTATTTCAGTGAGTGCAACATACGGCTCAGTTGCAGTTTTTCCTTATCGAGCTCGGCGACACGTGCAGCGTCGGCCGCGGAGTCATGGATTTCACGCTGGATCTGCTGCATACGGCGGGACAGGTAGCTTCTCTCCATCGGGCGGAGGTTCTCGTCGATCCGTTGCAGGGCACGATCGTCAAGATCTTCGCTGAGGCTCAGCTCGGATAGCAGCGTGAGCTCGGCCTCGCCCCTAAGATGGGTCGAGACTTTCGCAAAATCAATAGGTTGACCGTTCTCGACATCATTTTTCATGATAGAAAAGAGCGTTTTGCACGCCGGGTCCTCGAAGTAATCCTCCCGAAGCCGCGCCGCCTGCTCCCGCGTCAGCCGGCCCTGAATCGCCGCCGTGAGCACGAATTTCTCGCCGTTCGCGATCGGCGCCGACACCCGCCGCTCCGGCATCGACGTGATCCCCGCCTTCCCGCGCACGCGCGACCACACGGTCTCGAACTCGAGCCGGAACGCGTCCGCGATGCGCTGCGCGGCCTCATTTCTCACGACGGGATCGGTGACCGCGGAAAGCAGAGGCATGAAGTTCTCGACGCGCTCCGACTTCTCGCGCCCGCTGAGCCCCGACGCATCCGCCGCCCACTCGCGCAGCCCGAACTCGAAGATGTCCATCGCGTTCGAGAGCACTTCCAGGAACTTGTCGCGCCCATGTTTCTCGACGAGCGCGTCCGGATCTTTCTCGCCCTGCAGATCGAGCGCGGAGACGTTGATGCCCGCCGCGAGCAGCACCTGCGCCGCGCGCAGCGTGGCCGCGCGGCCGGCGTTGTCGCCGTCGTACGCGAGCACGACATTGCGCGTGAAGCGGCGTAGGAGCGAAGCCTGACCGGCGGTCAGTGAAGTGCCCATCGACGCGACGACTCCCGGCACGCCTGCGAAGTCGATGGCGATGGCGTCGAAGTAACCCTCGACCAGAATCGCGCGGTCGTAGCGCCGCATCGCGTCTTTGCTGCGATGCAGGTTGTAGAGCAGGCGCGATTTGTTGAAGAGCTCGGACTCCGGAGAGTTGAGGTACTTCGGCTCGCTGCCGTCGAGCGAACGACCTCCGAATCCGACGAGCGCGCCGGTGTCGGAGTGAATGGGAATCATGAGGCGGTTGCGGAAGCGGTCGTAGTAGCCGCTCTTGCCTTCCTTGCGCGGCGTGATCAGTCCCGCGAGCTCGAGCCGCTTCTCGCCGTGCTTCTCACCGAGTCGCCGCAGGAGGTAGTCCCAGGAATCGGGAGCGAAGCCGAAGCCGTACTTCGTGACGATCTCTTTCGAGACGCGCCGCTCGCGCAGGTAACGCTGCGCCGCATTCTCTCCCCACTCCAACGCCTGATGAAACGCCTCGGACGCATCGTCCATCAGCTCGAGGAGATCGTCCTTCGCGTTGTCGCGCTGTGTCTTGCGCTTGCGCGGCAGCTCGATGCCGACGCGCGCCGCAACATGCTCGACGGCTTCAGGAAACGTGAAGCGCTCGGTGAGCGTGAGGAACTTGAAGATGTCGCCGCCCGTCCCGCAGCCGAAGCAGTAGAAGAGTCCCTTCCCGCGATCGACGGTGAAGGACGGCGTCTTCTCGCGATGAAAGGGACAAAGCCCCTTGTACCGCGCGCCCGCGAGCTTGAGCGGCGTCACCTGCTGCACGAAGTCGACGATGTCCGCCGCATCGCGCACCTGCGCGATGACGGTGTCGTTGAGGTCTACGAAGGCCAAACGAGTCTCACAGTCTCAAAGTCGCAAAGTCGCAAAGAAAAGCCTTTGAGACTTTGCGACTTTGCGACTCGAAGACTTCACCCTTCCAACACCGCAATGGTGGCGCCATCCCCACCTTCATTTTCAGCGCCCGGCCGCCACGACTTCACCGCCGGATGTTTTCGCAAATGCTCGCGAATGGCCTTGCGCAACGTGCCCGTTCCGAATCCATGAATGATGCGCACGGCCTGCTTGCCTTCGAGCAAAGCGCGATCGAGGAACTTGTCCGACTCGTCGAGCGCATCGTCCACACGTTGACCGATGAGGTTGAGCTCCGCCGCGATCGGCGCTGCCACGTCACTACTTCGGATTGAGGATTGAGGATTGAGGATTGAGGATCGGGGAGTTTGCGCGCCGCCTTTCGGGACGAGGTCCCGTGTCTCCACCGTCATCTTCCTTCCGTTTACATCGAGCACGGCCTTCACGCCGCTCACCGACACCACTGTTCCCACCGTCTTGAACTTGCGATGCTCCGCTTTCTCGCCGACGCGAATCTCGCGCTGCTCGGCGGGGATAAACTCCATCGCGCGATCGACCGGCTTCGTGATCGTGCGCATCACTTCGGTCGCGTTCACCGATGCGCGCGCGGCCCGGTCCATATCGCGGATGTTCTTGATCTCGTTCGTGAGCTGGCGCGTCACGTCGTCGCGCAGGCGCTCGAGCTCCTCGCGATACGTCGTGCCCAGACGCAGGCGTTCTTTTTCGAGCGCCGCGGATTGCTCCTGCATCGCCTTCCGGTCCCGCTCCGCCTCGGCGCGCGCGCGCGTCAGCTCGTCCTGCTGCGACACGATCTCCGACATCCGTTTCTGCAGCGTCGCCAGGAGATGATCCGTTTCCGCATAGCGTTCGCCGAGGCGGTCGCGGGCGGCGAGGATGATGGAGTCGGGGAGGCCGATCATCTTCGCCACCTCGATCGCGCGCGAGCGGCCGGGGACGCCGGTGATGATGCGATACGTCGGCAGCAGCGTCGAGGAGTCGAACTCCATCGATGCATTCACGATGCGCGGATCATTCACCGCGAACGACTTCAGCGCAGAGAGATGCGTCGTCACCACGAGCAGCGCGCCCGTCTTCAGGAGATGCTCGATCACCGCTGCGGCGATCGCCGCGCCTTCTTCCGGATCCGTGCCCGAGCCGAGCTCGTCGAGCAGCACGAGCGACTTCGACGTCGCGCGATCGAGGATGCGTTTGAGTCGCGTCAGATACGCGGAGAACGTCGACAGATGTTCGAGCACGCTCTGGTCGTCGCCGATCAGCACGTGCAGCGCGTCGACGCACGGCAGCACCGTGCCTTCGCTCGCGGGCACGGGCAGTCCGCTCATGCCCATCGCCACGAGCAGTCCCGCCGTTTTCAGCGAGACCGTCTTCCCGCCCGCGTTCGGACCGCTGACGACGAGCGCCGACTTCTCGCCCGTCAAGTCGATCGTCAGCGGCACGACTTTGCGATCGCTCGCTTCCTCGCCGAACGCCTCCTGCCGCATCGCGGCGAGACGCTCGTCGAGCAGCGGATGGCGTCCGTCGAGGATGTGCAGCACGCGATCCTTCGAGAACGACGGGCGCGACGCGCGCAGCGTGTCGTGCACCACCGCGCACGCCTGAAGCGCATCGAGCTCGCCGGCGACGTGCGTCGCGGCGAGGATGTCGTCCTGCGCGTCGAACAGCGTCTGCGAGATGAAGCGCGTGATGCGCGCGATTTCCTCGCGCTCCTGAATCAGCAGATCGGCGAGGTCGTTGTTCAACTCGATCGCCGCCATCGGCTCGATAAAGAACGACGCGCCGGAGCCGGAGCGCTCGTGCAGGATTCCGGTGACCGCGTTGCGATGATCGCTGCGCACGGGGATGCAGTAGCGATCGCCGCGCATCACGATCAGCGGCTCCTGCACCGCTTCCGCGTTGCGATTCATGATGTCGCTCAGCGTCTTCTGAATCGCGGCGCGTTTCTGATGCACGCGCGCGCGGATCGCGCGCAGCTCCGCGGACGCTTCTTCGCGCAGCTTGCCTTCGCGCGTGAAGTATTTGTTCGTCTTCGTCAGCAGTTCATCGAGCAGCGGAATGCCTTCGGCGATCTCGCGGAGGCGCGCGTAGCCGTCGCCGCGCAGGAGAGCCTCGCGCATCGCCTGCGTCGCGCGCACCGCGCGCACGACGTGCCACGCTTCCTCCAGCTCGAGCACCGTCTCGCGCGCGAAGAGGGGAGCGAGGTTATCGAGTCCCGCGAGCGGCAGCAGACCTTCCGTGTGGAAGTAGCGGACCATCTCTGCGAGGTCCGCCTGCGCGCGCTCGCACTCCTCGAGCGTGCGCAGCGGGCGGCGCTTCGCCGCCGCCGCCTTGCCCGGCGCGGACTTCGCCTCCATTGCGATGAGCGTGAGGACGCGGTCGAATTCGAGGGTCTGGAGATTCATCCCAACAAATGAAAACGCCCGCGAGGGTATCGCGGGCGTCGAGGTTCAGTCGATGACTCGAATCAATAGCCGGTACGACGCTCTTCCGCGAGCTTCCGCAGCACTTTCTTCCGTGCGGCGATCGCCTTGCGCTTCCGCTTCGTGCTCGGCTTCTCGTAATGCTGGCGCTTCTTCAGCTCGGAGAGGATCCCCGACTTTTCACACTTCCGCTTGAAGCGGCGAAGCGCATTCTCGAAAGTCTCGTCTTCTTTGACGTGTACGAGAGGCATTCCCCGATTCCCCCCCTTCGGCTTGAGCTGTGGAGTCGCGCGCGGGCCGGAGCCCCTGCGTCCGGCAATCGTGAACCGGCCGCCGCGCCTGCTGATTCCGCGGTTTCTGTGAATTGTTGTAAGTGGCTCCAGAGGCAGGAAATCTTGTTGGAAACGTAGTCCGAATAACTATACGAGCAACCGTTCCACCCGCGCGATGATCGCATCGATCGCCACCAGGTTCTCCCCACCCTCCGGGATGATGAGGTCGGCGTAGCGCTTCGACGGCTCGACGAACTCCTCATGCATCGGCCGCACGGTGGTCACATACTGCTCGATCACCGACTCCACGCTCCGGCCGCGCGCGGTGATGTCGCGCATGAGTCGCCGCACGAAGCGGATATCCGCGGGCGTGTCGACGTACAGCTTGATGTCGATGCGCTTCCGTAGCTCCGGCTCCGCGAGCACGAGAATGCCTTCGACGATCACGACCTTGCGCGGCTCGACGCGCAGCGTCTCCGCTTTGCGCGAGTGCGTCGTGAAGTCGTAGATCGGCACCTCGACCGCGGAGCCTTTCGACAGCACATCGAGATGGCGGCAGAGCAGCTCCGTCTCGAGCGAGTCGGGATGGTCGAAGTTGATGTGGTGCCGCTCCTCGGCGCTGAGCCCTTCGAAGTTGCGGTAGTACGAGTCGTGCGACACCCACTCGATGCGATCCGCGCCGACGCGATCGTAGATCGCCTTCGCCACCGTCGTCTTGCCGGAGCCGGTGCCGCCGGCGATGCCGACGATGATGGGATTCTTCACGCGCCCGTCTGCTCCTCGTACTCCGCCTCGGTCACGAAATCCGAGACGTCGTCATTGCCGCACGTCGCGCACACCGCACCCGCGAGCTTGCCGCTCGTGAACTCGAACTGATACGTCGGCGTCTCGCACTGGAGACAGATGAAGTATTCGGGTTCGTCCATGAAGGCGCAGTGTATGAAACCGCGCGGAAGAATGCCACGGAGCGACGCACGTGCATCAGCCTTGGGCCAGCGACGCGGCCGGCCGTGCCGGCTTACTGCGTTCCGATTCTGGGCGTGATGAACCGCGCCGCATTGTTCTCACTCTCGATCACCGAACCATAGACATACGTCTCGCGCGCCGACGTCTCGACCAGAATCGAGAAGCCCGTGCCCTCCGTGATCATCGGAAAGAGCGACTGAATCGACATGTGCGACATCGATCCCGCGGGCACCGTCACCAGCGTCACCGCGAGATCGCGTCCGGCGATGCGTCGCAGCGCGAGCGTGAACTGCGCGTCGCGCTCACCGAAGTTCACGAGTCCGATGTTCGTGCGGAAATCGTCGCTGAATGCGAGGTTGTCGAGCATGCGAAACGGCGCGAACGGCGGCGCGTAATAGACGTCGATCGGCTGAAGCGGGGAGAGTCCGCCCTCGCTTGCCGCATACGCCGACGCGCGCACGACGACGCGCCGGTCGCTCGTCACGCGCAGCGCGGAGAGCGCGTTGTCGAGTCCGAAGAGCTGCGCGACCGCGTCGGGAAATCGCTGGCGTTCGCCGGGTGCGAGCGTGACGCCGTACAGCGCGCCGACCGTCGGCAACTCCATCATCACCTCGGCCGGAAACGGCGACGCATTCTCGATCTCGACGTCCGTCTTCCAGCGCACCATCGATGCGCCGAACACGCTGCCGACGACCGGCACGACCGCCGTCGACACCTGCTGCGCGCCCGCGGAGGCCGCGAGCAGCAACGACAACAGCAGCAGTCGCAACCGCATCATCCGAACGTAGACGCGCCAGATTATCGAAGAGTTCTCACACAAAGTGCGGACGCAACACGCGGCTGCCGATCACGAGCATCTTCTCGGTCGTCGAGAGCCGCACGCGCTCGCGCACCGCGCGGAGCGGATCCTCGCGCAGCTTCGCGAGCACCGTCGCGTAGACGCCGCCCATGAGCAGCGTGGGAAAACGCGCGTCGAATGCGAGCTCGCCGAGGAGGGGCTCGGCGTCGCGGAAGTAGCGCTCGGCGCGATCGATTTGGAACTCGACGAGGCGCTTCACGCGATCGTTCTCGGCGCGCGCGAACAGCTCGCGCTCGTCGACGCCGAAGCGGCGCAGATCTTCGGCCGGCACGTACACGCGATTGCGCGTCGTGTCGTCGCCGATGTCGCGCGTCACGTTCGTGAGCTGCAGCGCGGTCGAGAGACTCCGCCCGTGATCGATCGCCTTCGGCGTGCGATAGCCGAAGATCGCCAGCGAGATGTCGGAGATCGATGTCGCCACGAGCTCGCAGTAGTGCAGCAACTCGTCGATCGTCTCGTAGCGCGTCTTCACCATGTCCTGCCGGCAGCCTTCGATGAGCGCGAGGAACGCGCTCTTCGGAATCGCAAAGTGCGTGAGCGCGTCCGCGAGCGCGATGCTGACGGGATGCTGCGTCGGCTTTTGCGCGTACGCGAGGTCGAGCTCGTGTTGCCATGCGTCGAGCTCCGCGCCTCGATCCTCACTCACACCCTCGTCGGCGATGTCGTCCGCGACACGGCAGTACGCGTACGCCGCGTACACCGCGCGCCGTTTCACGCGCGGCAGAAAACGAAAGCCGACCGAAAAGTTCGCGCCGTGCTTGTGCGCGATCGCGCGGCAGTGCGCGTACGCGTCATCGATGTTCACGGACGGACCTCGCCGAGCGGCGGGACCTTCATCTCCGTGTCGCGCGCGCGGCACCAATGTTCGCCTGGCTTGTGCTGACACCGCCCCGCGTGACGCCACACGCGCTGCACTACGGGCGCGAGCAGCGACTTCCACCACGTCCGCGCGTGCCATCCGCTGAGGTAGCGCCGGAAGTCTTTCGCGCGCGCGGCCTGCCACACGAACATCGACAGTCCCGCGTTGCCGCCCGCCTCGTACAGAAAACGATTGACGAGACTCGTTTCCTGCTTCGCGCCGAGCTCGCGTTGCCAGAGCTCGTCGAAGTCGCGCGACTCGAGAATGCTGCGCGCGGCGAGCCAGCCGCTCGTCAGCGCGTAGCGGATGCCGAGGCCGAAGAGATAGTCCTGAAAACCGGCGGCCTCGCCGACGTAGCGCGCGTTGCCCTTCGTCGCGGCGCGCTTCAGATGAAAGTTCATGTACGAGTAGCCCGTGCGCGTCTCCGCCGGCACCTCGAACGGATGGAGGCGCTGCGCCGCCGCGAGCGAGTGCTCGAAGTACTCGTCGATCTTTTTGAAGTCCGCGACGATCGCGCAGCCGTACGTCGCGATGCCGTCGAGGATGAAGAGGTACGAGTAGCCGCCGGGGGAGAGGTGATGATTGAAGAAGACTTCGATGCGCTCCGCGTCGTCCGTCTTCCACGTCATCTCGCGCGCGAGTCCGTCCGGCGATGCGGGCCCCGTCGCCACAATGTCTGCCTCGTCTGGCGATAGCCGGCTGCTGAAGATCACGCGCACGCCGAGCTCCAACGCCTGTGCGAGCAGACCGCGATCGAGCGTGCCGCTCTCCGGACCGCGCTTGATGAAGAAGCCGTACGGCTCGTCGCTCTTGATCTCGCGCGACGCGCCGCGATGGTCGTAGAACGTCGCGGTCGACGCGGGACGAAAGTAGAAGTTGCGCTCGACCCCGATGCGCTCGAGAAACGCGGGCACGGACTCGCGTTCCGAGGCGCCTTCGATGATTTGGAGGTCGCCGATGAAGCGCGTGCCGACGTCAGGTTTTGCCTCGTGCACCTCGACGGAACGACCCGCGCGCGCGAGGACGATTGCCGCCGCGAGGCCGGATGGTCCCGCGCCTGCAATACGAATGGTTCGAGTGGCCGACATCGAAAGCACGCTATCGTATCGCGCCGTGCCGGACTCGAATTCCGAGAGCAGCGCCCCCGCGCCGAAGCCGGCGCGCCGCGCGGGCGGCTTCGCGGCGCTCGTCGGCGCGGGCATCCTGCTGAGCCGCATCTCCGGCCTCGTGCGCGAGAAAGTCTTCGCCCACTTCCTCGGCAACTCCGATGCGGCAGGCGTCTTCAAAGCCGCCATCCGCATCCCGAACCTTTTGCAGAACCTCTTCGGCGAAGGCGTGCTCTCCGCGTCCTTCATCCCCGTCTACGCCAAGCTCCTCGCGGAAGGCGACGAAGAGACCGCAGGGCGCGTCGCGGGGATCGTCGCGTCGCTGCTCGCGCTCGTCGTGGCGCTCGTCGTCCTCCTCGGCGTCATCTTCACGCCGCAACTGCTCATTGTCATCGCGCCGGGATTCACCGGCGCCGTGCGCGCGCTGACCATCGTCGTCGTGCGCATCATGTTCCCCGCCATCGGACTCCTCGTCCTCTCCGCCTGGTGCCTCGGCATCCTCAACAGCCACCGCCGCTTCTTCCTCTCGTACGTCGCGCCCGTGCTGATGAACATCGTCATGATCGCGACGCTCGTCATCTTCGGACGCCATTCGAGCAAAGAGTCGCTGGCGATCGCCGCGGCGTGGGGAACCGTCGTCGGAGCCGCTGCACAGTTCCTTGTGCAAGTCCCGTTCGTGCTGCGTCACGAGAAACGGCTGCGCTTCGCCATCGACACCACACTCGCGCCCGTGCGCGAAGTCATGCGCAACTTCACGCCCGTCGTCATCAGCCGCGGCGTCGTGCAGCTCAGCGCGTATCTCGACAACCTCATCGCCACGCTCCTCGGCACCGCCGCCGTCTCCGGCCTCGGCTACGCGCAGACCATCTATCTATTGCCCGTCAGCCTCTTCGGGATGTCCGTCGCCGCTTCTGAGCTGCCGCAGATGGCGAGCGCGCTCGGCACCGACGACGAAGTGCGCGCGACGCTGCGCAAACGCATCGAGCGCGGTCTGCGCCAGATCACGTTCTTCGTCGTCCCCTCGGCCGTCGCATTCGTGATGATCGGCAACGTGCTCGTGGCGGCGCTGTATCAAGGTGGCGCGTTTCACGGCGGCGACACGCGCTTCGTCTGGTACGTGCTCATCGGCTCGACGGTCGGACTCGTCGCCGCGACTCTCGGTCGTTTGTACTCGTCCGGCTTCTACGCGTTGCGCGACACGCGCACGCCGCTGCGCTTCGCCATCATCCGCGTGACGATCACCGGCATCCTCGGCTTCCTCTTCGCGATTCCGCTGCGCCCGCTGCTCGTCTCCGCGATGACGGCGCTGCACGTGCCGCTGCCCAACGTCCGCGGCGGCACGATGTCCCTCGGCGCCATCGCGCTCACCGCAACCGCGGGCATCGCGGGCTGGGTCGAGTTCCTCCTGCTGCGCAACGCGCTGCAGAAACGCCTCGGACGTTTCTCGTCGAACGCGGGCTATGAAGTGAAGTTGTGGAGCGCTGCGATCCTCGGCGGAGTCGGCGGCATTCTCGCGGAGCGTTTCACGCATGCGCTGCCGCACATCGTCGAGGCGATGATCGTCGCGGGCATCTTCGGCGTCCTGTACTTCGCGGTCGCGATGGCGCTCGGCGTGCCGGAGGCGAGGGCGACGCTCGGACGCTTTACGCGGCGCTGAGGGCGGCGTATCCTCGATCCTTCCCCGCAGAAAGAAGGAGATGCAGATGCGCCGAATCGTCTCGGTTGCCCTTTTCCTGACACTCGCCATCGCCGGCCGCGCGTTCGCCTGGGGCGCCGACGGACACGTCATCGTCTGCCGCATCGCGTTCCTCGAGCTCGAGAACGTGCCGGGTGCGCAGGACCGCGTGAACGAGCTCGCCGCGCTCTATCGCGATCCGGACGGCAATCCCGTCGCCAGCTTCGCGGAAGGCTGCAAGTTCCCTGACTTTGCGCGCGCGCAGGTCGACGATCCGCAGAAACCGAAGTGGAAGAAAAACTTCTCGCAATTCAACAACTGGCACTTCCTCAACATCCCGCGCGAGACGTTCGCGATCGAGGAAGACGACTGCCACGACGACTGCGTGCTGCGCGGAATCATGTATCACACGAAGGGCGTGGCGATGCGCGGCCTCAGCGAGAACCAGCACGCGCAGGCGCTGCTCTTCCTCGGGCACTGGCTCGGCGACATTCATCAGCCGCTGCACATCAGCTTTCAGGACGATAAGGGCGGCAACAACGTCCTCGTCTCGAAAGACAGCTTTTACGACCGCTTCAAGCCGAAGCCGGGCGAGCAGGAAAGGCCGGTCAACCTGCACTCGGTGTGGGATGGCCGCATCATCGGCAAGATGCGCGGGACGATGACCGTCGACGAGCTCGCGCAGAGTCTGCGCGACGCGATCACGGAAGAACAGCGCATCGCGTGGCGCATGTCGACGCCGCTGGACTGGGCGCAGGAGTCGTACGACATCTCCACGCTGCCCGACGTCGAATACTGCGAGTGGACGCTCGGCGCGAAAGGGGAGACGTGCGCGTCCGAGGCGCAGGAGAGGAAGTTGACGGCGGCGTATCAGGAGGAGTTCGATCCCGTCGTGCGACTGCGGCTGCAGCAGGCGGGCGTGCGCCTGGCGGCGCAGATTCGAAAAGCGCTCGGCATGTAGTTCGTCCCCGGCCGCGTTCTTGCTACCATCCCGCGCCGTGACGGAGATTGCGGAGCCGCTGCTCGAGGTGAAGAACCTCCGCACGACGTTCTTCACGGGCGGCGATGGTGTCGACGCGGTCGACAACGTCTCCTTCAGCGTCCGTCGCGGCGAGGCGGTGGCGCTCGTCGGCGAGTCCGGCTGCGGCAAGAGCGTGACCGCGATGTCGATCATGCGCCTCGTCGCGCCGCCCGGACGCATCACCGGCGGCACCATCCGCTTCAAAGGCCGCGATCTCGCCAGCCTCTCCGAAAAAGAGATGCGCTCCGTGCGCGGCAACGACATCGCCATGGTCTTTCAGGAGCCGATGACGTCGCTCAATCCCGTCATCAAGATCGGCTCGCAGGTCGCGGAGGCGATCCGTATCCATCGCAAGGTCGGGAAGAAAGAAGCGTGGAAGCTCGCGGGCGAGATGCTCGACCTCGTGTCGATCCCCGATCCCGTCAAGCGCCTCGACGACTATCCGCATCAACTCTCCGGCGGCATGCGCCAGCGCGTGATGATCGCGATCGCGCTCTCCTGCGAGCCGGAGCTCCTCATCGCGGACGAGCCCACGACCGCGCTCGACGTCACCATTCAGGCGCAGATCATGGAGCTTCTCGCGTCGCTGCAGAAACGCCTCGGACTCGCGGTGCTGCTCATC
>DATELS010000786.1:0-2455 GCA_035276365.1 Thermoanaerobaculia bacterium | reverse complement strand
GTCGTCGCGAACGCCGGACCGTCGACCGCGACGAATGTGCAGGTCACGGACACGCCGACGAACCTGACGATCACGAACGTGAGCGGCGCCTGCGTCGCGCTGCCTTGCACGATCCCGTCCGTCGCGTCGGGCGCGAACGCGACGATCAACGTGACGGCGACGATCAACGCCGCCGGCGCGTTCGACAACGCGTCCGCGGTCACGGCGACAGAGCCCGATCCCGATCCGACCGACAACAACGACACGACCGGCAACGGCGGCTCGACCGCGTCCGCCGACGTGTCGGTCGTGAAGATGCTCGTAACCGCGCCGCCGTTCGCGGCCGGTCAGTCGATCAACTACACGCTGGTCGTCGCGAACGCCGGACCGTCGACCGCGACGAACGTGCAGGTCACGGACACGCCGACGAATCTCACGATCACGAACGTGAGCGGGACCTGCGTCGCGCTGCCGTGCACGATCCCGGCGCTCGTCTCGGGTGCGAACGTCACGATCAACGTGACGGCGACGATCAACGCCGCCGGCGCGTTCGACAACGCGGCCGCGGTCACGGCGACGGAGCCCGATCCCGATCCCACGGACAACAACGACACGACGGGCAACGGTGGCTCGACTGCGTCGGCCGACGTTTCGGTCGTGAAGACGCTGGTGACGGTCGGCCCGTTCTCCGCCGGTCAGTCGATCAACTACACGCTCGTCGTCGCGAACGCCGGACCGTCGACCGCGACGAATGTGCAGGTCACCGACACGCCGGCGAATCTCACGATCACGAACGTGAGCGGCGCCTGCGTCGCCCTGCCTTGCACGATCCCGTCGCTCGCCTCGGGTGCGAACGTCACGATCAACGTCTCGGCGACGATCACCGCCGCCGGCGCGTTCGACAACGTTGCCACCGCGACGGCGACGGAGCCCGATCCCGATCCGACCGACAACAATGACGCGACCGGCAACGGCGGCTCGACGGGCATCTCCGCCGACGTGTCCGTGGTGAAGACGCTCGCGACCGTGGGGCCGTTCACCGCGGGTCAGTCGATCAACTACACACTGGTCGTTGCGAACGCCGGCCCGTCGCCCGCGACGAACGTGCAGGTCACGGACACTCCGACGAACCTCACGATCACGAACGTCACCGGCGGCGGCTGCACCGCGCTGCCGTGCACGATTCCGAACCTCGCCGTCGGCGGGCAGACAACGCTCTTGGTGACGGCGACGATCAACGCGGTCGGTCCGTTCGACAACGCCGCGAGCGTCTCCGCGACCGAGCCCGATCCGGTCATGATCAACAACAACGACAGCACCGGCAACGGCGGCGCAGCGGCGGACGCCGCGGCGATTCCGACCGTCAGCGAGTGGGGCTTGATCCTGCTCACGGCGATGCTGGCGATTGCGGCGATGTTGAAAGCACGAACCTGATGCGCATCAGTGAGCGACGGCGAATTCCGCGCGGCAGCCGTCGCTCACCCAGATGCCATCGGCGGCGTAACCCCACGAACGATTGAGCACGCAGTCGGTCTCGCTGATCTGGCGCACGAGACCGACTCCGCGTGCGGTGTTGACGCCGCAGTATTCGCGCTTGCCGTCGACGGACTCACACACGACTTTGTGCGCCGTCGCCGGCACCGCCTCCGCCGGCAGTCGATAGCCTCCCAAAGCAAATTGCCCGCGGCAGCCGCCGCTGACCCAGATGCTGTGATCGTCGAAGCCCCACGTGCGTCCGAGCGTGCATTCGTTGGAGCCGAGGGAGCGGAGGAAGGCGACGCCGTAACGGGTGTCGGCGGGACAGTTCGTACGGTCTTTGCGCTTCGACTCGCACGCGATCGCGCGCACCGTCGTCGCCGGCTTGTTGCGCACGACGAACTCCGCGGCGCAGCCCTTCGTCACCCAGATCCCTTTCGCGTCGTAGCCCCATTCCTGTCCGAAGCGGCACGCGGTGTTGCTCAGCGTGCGCACGATCTGCGCGCCCGAGGACGTGTCCGCCGCGCAGTCTTTGCGCGCGCCGTTCTCCGACTCGCACACGACGCTCTTCTCCAGCACCGGTAGCGGTGACTGCTTGCGCCGCGCGAGCGCGAACTCGCCGCGGCATCCGTGATCGACCCAGATGATGTTGCGGTCGGGGTCGTAGCCCCACGACACGCCTTCGAAGCATTCGTCCTTGCTGAGCTGGCGCGCGAGGCTCACGCCTTTCGTCGTCGTCGCGGAGCAGACGGCGCGCAAGCCGTTCAACGACTCGCAGAAGATCGAGCCGCTGGCGAGGGCGTCGATCGCGAACATCGCGCGGCAGCCGCGGTCGACCCACACGATGCCGCCTTCGCGCGTGCCCCACGTCGCGCCTTCGAAGCAAGAGCGCGCGCTCATCTCCATCACCATCCGCACGACGCCGCTCGAGCCGATGCGGCATTCGCGATACTGGTTGTTGATCGACTCGCACGGCCACGTCTGTGCGTGCAGCGCAACG
>DATELS010000785.1:0-5844 GCA_035276365.1 Thermoanaerobaculia bacterium | reverse complement strand
GCGCGCTACGCGCTCGACTTCATGCTGCTGATGAGCGCCGCGGCGATCGTCTGCATCGAGCGCGCGATTGCGTTAATCGCGGCGCACTTGCGCGTGCGCGCGATCGCATATGCGATCGCGCTTCTCGCCAGCTACTCCATCGTCACCGGATTTCTGCTCGGCTTCCGCGGAACGGAGAACGCGTTCGAGCGGAAGCACCCGGACCTCTTTCACCGCATCGCGACTTCTATCGGGCCATCGCCGTGAGCTTCACGAAGTCGGCGTCGTCCTTGATCGACGCGAACACGTAGTCGACGCGCGCCTCCCACATCTCCATCGCGCGCACGTCGTCGTAGCGCTCGTACTTGTAGAAGTGGCGGTTGAGTAGCTCCATCGCCTTGCCCTTCTGTCCGAGGAGGGCGTAGATCGCGGCGAGGTTGTAGGACGCGCTGAGCAGGTTTTCGTGCTCCTTCGCGATCTTCAGCGCCTCCTGCGCGCGGCCGCTGTCGACCATGTACGTCGCGGCGAAGATGAGGTTGTATGCGTCGTCCGGATCGAGCGCGAGCGCCTTCTGCACGTAGCCTTCCGCCTTGTCGCGCACGCGCTCCGAGTTCCAGTACACCGCGAGGTTGCGATAGGTGAGCGCGAGCGGATACGTCTGGATCGACTGCTCGAACAGCGCCAGTCCCTTCGCGGAGTCGCCCATGTGAATCGTCATCTTGCCGAGGCCGTGCAGCGCGACGGCGCGTGAGAGCGGATCGGGTTGGATGGTGAGCAGCTTCTCGAACGTCGCGCGCGCGAGATCCCACTCGCCCGTGTGATGGCGATAGAGCTCGCCGAGGAAACGGTAGGGGACGGGATCGGCAGGATCGATCTTCGACGCGGCCGCGTACAGCTTGCGCGCCTTCGCGTAGTCCTCCGCGAGCTCCGCGCGGAACGCGAGGTTCATCGCGTTCGTCATGCGGCGATTCATCTCCGGCGTGTCGATCGGATCCACGGTGCGCAGTTGCGCGTCCGTGACCGTGACGCCGAGGCGGGCGAGAGCCTTCTGGGCGCCGCGGCCCTTCTTCGGCGCGAGGCAGCGCTGGTCCCAGACCTGCTGATACATCGCGATCGCGCCGTCCTTGTCGTCCTTCTCTTTTGCCTTCGCGTCGTCGAGCATCTTGTCGAGCGCGGACTCGCGCGTCTTCAGCTCGTTGCGCACCATCTCTTCGACGTTGCGCAGATTGAGCGCGGCGTTCGCCTGCACGACGCGCGCGATGACCGTGCCGTCGGGCGCGGTGAGAATCGCGGTCGGCCTCTCGTTCTCCACCCCGAACTTCTTCACCGCCTCGGTGTGCTCCGGGACGACGACGAACATCGACACGCACTGCGCTGACGCGAGCGTGAGCGCGCGCGAGGTCAGGAGGTCGCTGCCCTTCACGTCGTTCTTGTTCGCCGGGAACCAGTACAGCGTGAGCGGAGTCGTCGGCGGACCGGCGTCCGGCTGCAGCACCTTCCAGGGCACGACGTACGACTGCGGCTGCGCCTGCGACGCGCCGGGAGGCATCATCCCGCCGGTGCCGCCGCCACCGCCGCCGCCGCACGTGGCGTACGCGTTCGGAAGAGCGAGGACGAGCAGGGCGAGGAGGGCGATGAAACGAACGAAGTGCTGGCGCATGAACGACTCCTGAAGGTTTCGCGAATTGGACTGCGGCAGCTTGCGCCGCCGCAGTCCGAAAATGCAATTACATTCGTGTGACGAATGCGCCCGCGAGCGCGAGCATTCCCGCGAGGAGGAGCAGCGCGAGCGGGGAGAGCGCCGGAATCTCGGAGACCGTCGTCACCGTCGCGGTGGCAACGTTGTTCGACGGATCCGAGTCCGCGTTCGCGCTGGTGACCGTCGCGGTATTCACGAGCGGACCGTACGTCGCGGGCAGCTCGGCGACGAGCGTGATCGTCGCGGTGGCCGCGGGCAGCATCACGCCCATCGTGCACACCACCGTCGTCGTGCCGGTGCACGAGCCCTGAGTCGAGCTCGCGTTGGTCAGCGTCGCGCCGGCCGGGAGCTCATCGGTGACGACAACATTCGTCGCCACCGCGGCGCCGTTGTTCGTCACGGTGATCGTGTACGTCACCGGCGCGCGCGGCGCGAAGCGATCGCCGTTCGCGATCTTGGTGATGCTCATGTCCGTCGTCGCCGGTACGACCGCCGCGGGCGGCGACGTCGCGAAGCTGTTGCCCGGATTCGGATCGGGCGTGGCCGAGGAGACGTTCGCGGTGTTCGTGATCGAGCCGGTGGCGGTGGGGTCGACGTGGACGGCGAACGTGAAGCCCGCCGATGCGCCGGCGACGAGCGTTGGCGTCGTGCATGTCGTGAGGCCGGTCGCGCCGGTTGCGGGCGTCAGGCAGTTGAACGGCGGACCACTCGTCTGCGTCATCGAGACGAACGTCGTGCCGGCCGGCGTCGTGTCGGTGAGCGCGACGTTCGTGGCGTCGGAAGGTCCGGCGTTCGCGAGGGAGATCGTGTACGTGATGTCCGTGCCCGGCGCGACCGTCGTCGGACCGTTCTTCGTCAAGCTGAGGTCCGCGGTCGGCGAGACGATCGTGTTCACGGTCGACGAGTTGTTGCTCGTGTTGTTGTCCGTCGTCGCGGTCGTGAGGTTGGCGGTATTGGAGAGCGTCGTTCCGTTCGGTGTCGCCGACGCGATGTGGCCGACGAGCGTGAACGTCGCCGACGCGCCGTTCGCGAACGAGGCGATCGTGCACGTCGTCGTCTGCGCGCCCGTGCAGTTGAACGTGGGACCCGAGTTCTGCGTCACGGACACGAACGACTCGAAGCCCGGGAGCGCGTCGGTCAGCGAGACGGTTGCGGCATCAGACGATCCCGCGTTCGCGATGCTGATCGTGTACGTGATGTCCGTGCCGGCGGTCGCATTCGTGGGACCGCTCTTGACGACGCTCAGGTCCGCGCTCGTCGTCACCGTCGTGTTCACGCTCGAGTCGTCGTTGCCGGAGCTCGTGTCCATCGTCGCGGAGCCGATGTGCACGGCGTTCGTGAGCGTGCTGCCGTTCGGCGCGGAGGCGTTGATGTGCGCGACGACGGTGAACGTCGCGGTCGATGCAGGCGCGAGCGATGCGATCGTGCATGTCACCACCGGTCCGCCGCTGCAGTTGAAGACGGGTCCCGTGTTCTGGTTGACGGAGACGAACGTCGTGTTCACGGGCAGCGTGTCGGTCAGCGAGACCGACGTCGCGGTCGACGGTCCGGCGTTCGCGATCGAGATCGGATAGGTGATGTTCGTGCCCGCGGTTCCCGTCGCGGGGCCGGTCTTCGTCACGGAGAGATCGGCGATCTGCGTGACCGTCGTGTTTTCGGTGTCGCTGTTGTTCGACGTGTCCGGGTCGGCGCTGCTCGTCGCGACCGTGGCCGTGTTCGAGATCGACGTGCTGCTCGCGCTGTTGATGACGAGCGTGAACTGCGCGCTCGTGACGCTCGGGAAAGTCGTCCAGGTGCACGTGATGGTGCCGTTCGTGCCCACCGCCGGCAAGCCGCACGATCCGGCGGGACCGGTGTCCTGGTTGAACGAAACGAACGTCGTGCCCACGGGGAGGTTGTCGGTGAGCGTCATGTCCAGCGCGGTGTCGGGACCGGCGTTCGTGACCGTGATGGTGTACGTCGCGTCGGCCGCGGCGTTCACGCTCGTCGAGCCGGTCTTCGTCACGCTGACGTCGGCCGTCGACACGACCACCGTCGTCTGCGCGCTGTCGTTCTCGGAGTTCGGATCGCTCGTGTCCGACAACACCATCGCGACGTTCGAGAAACTCGTGCCCTCCACGGTGCCGGCGGGGATGTTGGCGACGAGGTCGAACGTCGCGCTCGAGCCCGCGGGATACACCGCGGTCGTGCACGTGATCGTGCCGCCCGCGCCGACCGCGGGAGTCGTGCACGGCGGAAACGGCGGGCCGCTCGTCTGCGTGAGCGACACGAACGTCATCGTGCCGGGCAGCGTGTCGCTGAAGCTCGCGCCCGCCGCGGGATCGGGACCGCCATTCGTGAATGTGAGGACGAACGTGACGTCGCTCCCGGCGGCCGCGAAGCTGGGACCGGTCTTCAGAATGCCGAGGTCACTGGAGGGCGGGGGAGGAGTGGAGGTGACGACGGTGCTCGAGTTGTTTTCCTCGTTCGGGTCCGTCGGCTCGCTGACTGTCGCGACGTTGGTGAACTCCGTGCCGGGCGAAGTCAGCGGATCGATGAGAAACGAGAAGGTGAAGTTCGCGTTCACGCCAACGGCGAGCGTCGCGGTGTTGCACGTGATCAAGCCGCCCGCGCCGACGGCGGGAGTCGAACAGCTCCACGCGGGGTCGTGCGTTTCGGAGACGAAGGTCATGCCGGCCGGGATGTTGTCGGCGAGCTGCGGCGCGGTCGCGTCTTCGTCGCCGAGGTTGGTGACGGTGATGTTGTAGGTGACGGTGTCGCCGGGCAGCGCGGTGTCCGGACCGGTCTTCACGACCGTGAGATCGGCGCCATTCTGGGCGAGTGCGGTGGGGGCGAGGACGAGAAGAACGACGACGGAGACGAAAACACTTCTCATAGGGGACTTCTACGCGCACGCGTACGCGCGCGCAAGAGCCGGGTTGCCTACATGCGCATGATCCTCAGCCGCCACCGGTCTCGCTGTGCGGCGCGTGCACGGGCTTGGACTCCGGCGAGCCCCATTGGCGGAGCCAGATCGACAGGACGACGATGGCCAGCACGGCAAGGAACTCGCTCTGCCAGTTCTGAAAGGACTCGTACCAGAACTGCGCGTGTCCCATGTATCCGATGGCGTTGACGGTCTCGCTGGAGCCGTGCGCATGTTCTTCTTGGCTGAATTTGCGCGCGCCCGCCGCGGCATGACCGAGGAAGGAGCCGAGGAAGAGGAGGAACAGAGCGAGGCTGAGGGAGTTCTTGTAGAGCGCGAGGCGCCAGCCTCCTTTGCGTACGGGCGAGGGCGCGTCGGGATCGGCCTGATGCGCGAGCGGGTCTTCTTCGACTTCGTCCGTCCCGTCAAACTTCTTCGACTCGGAGGAGCCGCGCTGGTAGAGGAAGACGGTGAGGAAGACGTAGAACGCCATCTGCAGGAACTCGCTCTCCCAGTTCTCGAAGACGGTCTCGCCGAACTCGGAGGTGCCGAGGAACTGGGTGAACGTGACTTCATTCTCGCCGTGCTCGCGTTGCTCGTCGTTGTAGACCTTCCAGCCGGAGACGGCGTGCCCGACGAGGCACAGCAGAAACATCGCCGCGAGCACGATGGAGAGATTGTTGTTGCGCCACATGGCTCCTCCCGCGTGGCGGATTCAGCAACGATCCTGCCATGGGGATAGGATCGCGGGCGTGGAGACGGTGGTTCTGGTGGAGGGCGAAAGCGACCGCATCGCGGTGGAGACGCTGGCCGCGCGTCGCGGACGCGATCTGGCGCGGGATGGGGTGAGGGTGGTGGCGGTGGGCGGCGCACACGCGCTGCAACGCGCGCTCCGCGACATCGAGACGCGACGGATCGCCGGCTTGTACGATCGCGGGGAAGAAGTCGCGGTGTTCCGCGCACTCGACCGCGCCGGCTTGTCGCGCGAGGGTTTCTTCGGCTGCGATCCCGATCTCGAAGGAGAGCTCGTCCGCGCACTCGGCACCGACCGCATGCTGCAACTCATCGAGGAGCGCCGCCACCTCACCACCTTCCGCACGTACCAACGGCAGCCGGAAAAGCGCGCCCTCGCGCTGGAGGCGCAACTGCACGGCTGGCTGCACAACTGGAAGGTGCGCTACGCGGCCGCCCTCGTCGAGGCCCTCGACCTCGATCGCGTCCCGCCTCCGCTCGACGCGGTGCTCGCCGCCGTCTAGGCAAC
>DATELS010000784.1:0-13543 GCA_035276365.1 Thermoanaerobaculia bacterium | reverse complement strand
CGAGAAGGTGCCGTCGACGGTCATCGAGCCGGTCACGCCGAAGCTCGAGCTCGTCGTCGTCGTGACCCCCGTTGGGATGGTGAGATTCGCGACCGTGAGCGTGCCGGCGTTCGCGATCGACGGGCCGCGCATCGTGATCGTTCCTCCGGTGAGCGACGACGCCAACAACACGTCGAGCGTTCCATGGACGGTGATGGTGCCGGTGAGCGTCGTCGTGCCCACGATGGTCAGCTTGTTGTAGGTGAGGAGCGGCACGGCCTGCGACACGCCGCTGAGGACCACCGTGCCGCTGCCACGCGTGAACGTCACATCGGTCGTGTCGTACGTCCCGCTGAAGCGCAGCAGACCGCCACCGGTCATGTCGATCGTGTTCGTTCCCGCGCCGTTGATGTCGGTCACCGTAAGCGCGGTGGTGTGATTCGTCGTCCAGGTCATTGTCGCATTGGCCGCGAGCGTCATGGCGCCGTACGCACGCGCCGGCGCGGCGCTGTCGAACGTGCACGCGCCCTTGATCACGAACGGCTGATTGGACAGAGGAGCGTTCGAGTCCGTCCAGAGGCTGGCGTCGCTGAAATTTCCGGGGCCGTTGAAGATTCGGGCTACGGTGAGCTGGATCGGCGTGGCGGCGCTGGCCGCATGGGTGGCCGTGCCGGCGTACGAGGCGCCGAGGGTGTACGTGCCGAAGCTCGGGAACGAAGTCAGGCACTGGGCCTGATTGCTCGACACGGTGACCGACGTGCAGCCGGCGATCGGATTGCCATTCGCCGTGAACGAAACGTTCCCGCTGACGCCCGCGACTGCGCTGCTGACGGTCGCGGTCAAGGTCACGCCCTGGAACGGTGTGGCGTAGAGAATCGGTGCGCTGACGAGCGTGGTCGTGGTCACCGCGATCGGCGTGATGACGGCGGAAGGCTCGGACGTACCGTCGCCGATGTCCGTGCAGCTCCCGTCCGTGTAGCTCGTGATCATGAGCACGAGCTTGTCGCCCGGCGCGTAGCCGGAGCCCACATTCCAGGCGGTGTTGCTGAGCGAACTGCCCGCGTAACACTGCGACGTCGCGCGGTACGTCTTCGGCTGGATGATCGACAGATCGGAGGGATCGGCGTCGTAGAGATCGAGGCGCAGGCTCTGCGTCGTGCCGCCCGAAGCCGCGGAGAGCGTGATCGTCAGGCCGGAGCCGTCGATCGTCGCCGAGGAGATCGTCGGCGAGGCCTGGACGACGCCGCCGAGGGCGATACCGGCGTTTTGCTGCGCGAAGATCGAGTTCCCGCGGATGGAAAGACCGCCGCCGCTCGTGCCGACGATGGCCGCGTTGTTGGCGCGGATGACATTCGGCGCCGCGATCGTCCCGATGGTGACGTTGCTGGCGTTGAGCTGGACACCGGTGCCTCCGTTCCCAAGAGGCGAGCCGTCGGCAGCGGCGCCGATCTTGTTGCCGAGGATCGTCACGGACGACTGGGCGCCGATCCCGTCGGTTTCGTTCGAGGAGATGACGTTGCCGTTCGCGGCGGACCCGATGACCGTTCCGCTGGAGGTGTTGTCGACGAAGACGCCGAGGTGGTTCCCGGCGCCGTTCAGCCCCGTGTTGTCCGTGCCGATGTAGTTGTTGAGCACCTGTGTGCCGGAGGAACCGGTGATGGAGATGCCGCTTCCTGACGCGTGCGCGATGACGTTCCGATCCGCGGCCGCCGTTCCGCCGATCGTGCAGTTCGTCGTGCCGTTGAGGACGACGTCGTTCGCGGGATTCCCTCCCCCGGACAGGCCGATCCAGTTGCCGGCGATCGTGTTGCCCGAGCCGCCCGTGACCTTCACCGGATTGGTGAATGTGCTCTTGATCTCCAAACCGCGCACGACGCCGTTCGCCGCCGCCGACAGCTCGATGCCTGTCGTCGCTCCGGAGGATTCAAGAGCCACGACCGGATCCGCGGTCCAGTTCGGATGCGACGTGCCGTCGATCGTGGTCGTCTTCGTGATCACCGGCAGATCCGTGTTCAGCTGAATGATGCCGACCGGTGTACCGAAGGTGATGTACCGCCGCGACGACGTCCCATCCGCCTCGGCGTTCGTGATCGCCTCACGCAGCGAGCCGGCTCCCGAGTCATTGTTCATCGCCACCTTCCACGTCGACTGGATGGTCGCGAAGGGATCGGACGAGGTGCCGTTGCCCGTGTTGGCCACGGTCAGGAGGTACGGCATGCGTGAGTTGCCCACTCCCGGGTTCGCCGACGGCCTCGTGTTGATCCCCTCGGTCATCCCAGCGGCGTCCCGGATCTCGAAGCCGAGCCAGTTGAACGATGTGGGAGGAGCGGAGAGGCTGCCCAGCATCGCCCCCCAGCGGATGCGAACCTCATGGTTCGTCCCGCTCACCGCCGTGGTCACGTCGGCGCCGTCGGTCGAGACGTTGGTCCACCCACCCGACCCGTCGCGCGTTCTCAGCTCGGCGATGCCGCCGGCGCCCGTGAGCGAGCGGGCGTCGCCACGGAACGGCAGATCCGGCGCGAAGCCGGTGATCGACGACATCCACTGATCGTTTTGACCGTTGAGATTGCCGTTCGCGTTCGTGCCCGCCGCGGGCGTCGGTCTCGGGTCGACGTCGAGGTAGATCACCAGACCGTTCCCGGACGTCACATTGGCTTTCGCGACGTAGAGATAGGTTGCGTCCCACGTCATCGACCAGTCGCCGCTGCTGTGCGCGTACTCACCCTCCGCGATCGTTCCGTTCACGACCGGGGTCTGGTACTGGGCGAGGGCAGGGAAAGCGAGGCAAAGGGTGAGCGCGGCGACTACAGCACCAAAGCGCAGCGTCGTGAACATTGAGGTCTCCCGGAAAGCGAATTGGACGGAGAAAGAAGGATAACCGTCCGGGCCCGGAATTGCCACGTTATGAAGGTGACCTCGATGAGCAAGATGACGGCGCTACGCCTGCCCGTCCAGCTCGAGCAGCGGCAGCGTCCGATCCGGCGCGCCCGGCATCGGCGCGGCGACGACGCCCACGCGTCGCGCGCCGAGCTTGAGATAGAACGGCTCGGCGTACGGATCGGACACGATGGCGATCACGCCGCGCGCGGTGTTGCGCGCGTGCTGCACGAGCGCGCGTCCGACGCCTTGTCCGTGGCAACGCGGATCGACCCACACGTTTTCGAGTTGCGCTCCTGCCTCGCCTTCGTGCAACTGGCAGACGCCGACGACTTCGCCTTCCAGCTCGGCCACAAAGGTCTTGTGCGACTCGATCCCCGCCTCGGTGATCGTGAGCTCGTCGCGCCATGCGGCGAGCCATTCGGCGGGATAGCCCCAGTGGGCTTTGGCGATACGCGCGAGCTCCGTCGCGCGTGCTGAGTCAGAGGACGACGCACGACGGATCGCGATTCGCATGCATCATCATAGAACCTCCAGAAGCTGACGGTGCCAGGAATCACGCGCGGGGCGCTCCCACGCGCCGCCGCGAACGTCGCCGAGGTGATCGGCGGTGAGGTCGAAAACGGGAGTGTCGGCGGTGGCGGCGCGCGCGAATTCGTTGCGCGGCACGGCGCGCACGCGTTCGGAGTCGCGGAAGAACACGCGATTCGAATCGAGGATCTGGACGCCGAGGTCGCGCTCGAGTTGCTTGAGCGTGCCGAACATGCGATCGATCGAGCAGCCCGAGCGCTCGCAGTCCTCGTCCGCGGCGATCACGAGGAAACTTCCCTCGCGCAGATCGCGCGCGCCCCGGATGGGAGTGCCGTGCGCCGCCCATCGATCGAGAAACGAATCGACGTGTTCGAGGAGCACCGATTCCTGCTGCGCGTCGAGCGCGGGAGAGATGCCGAAGATCCAGGTGTGCGCGTTGTTGCCGAGCTGTTCGATGGGGACTCGCATTGTCTTAGTATGCAGGACCCGTGAGCATCTCCAACATCCTCGACCGACTCACCGGCCGCACCTCGGAAGTGCAGCCGCGCCACCGCCACGATCCGCTGCGACTCGCCACCGCCGCGGTGCTCCTCGAGATCGCGTACGCGGACGGGCAATTCACGCCTGCGGAAGACGGCGACGTCGTCGGCTTCCTCACGAAAAAGTTCGCCCTCACCGAAGACGACGCGCGCCAGCTCCTCGGCGCCGCCGACGACATCCGCAAGAAGACGGTCGATCACTTCGCGCTCACGCAGTACATCCGCCAGAACACGCCGCTCGACGAGCGCATCGAGATCGTGAAGACGATGTGGCGCCTCGTCTACAGCGACGGCACGCTAAGCGACTACGAAGGCTATCTCGTGCGCAAGCTCGCCGACCTCCTCGGCCTCGAGCATCACGTCATGATCGACGCGAAAAGCGCGGTGCTGCGCGAGATCGGCAAGTGAGACACGCGCGCGTCGCCATCATCGGCGCGGGCCCGATCGGTCTCGAGCTCGCCGTCGCGCTGAAGCAGAACGACATCGATTACGTGCAGTTCGACGCCGCGCAGATCGGCGCGACGATGCAGTGGTATCCGCTGGAGATGCTCTTTCACTCCAGCGCGGAACGGCTCGCGATCGCCGGCGTCCCGATTCAGGTTCCCGATCAGCAGAAGCCGAAACGGGAGGAGTTCCTCGCCTATCTGCGCTCCGTCGTGCAGCAGTTCGCTCTCGAGGTGCGCACGTTCGAGCGCGTCGAGAACGCGACGCGACTCGACGACGGCACGTTCGAGCTGCACACGGCCGCGGTGGATGGTCCACACGTTTACCGTGTCGAGAACGTCGTCCTCTCCATCGGCGCGATGCACATGCCCAAGCTCCTCAACATTCCCGGCGAAGAGCTGCCGCACGTCACGCACTACTTCCGCGATCCGCACACGTACTTTGGCAAGAAGCTGCTCGTCGTCGGCGGACGCAACTCCGCGATCGAGGCCGCGGTGCGCTGCCAGCGCGCGGGCGCGCACGTGACGCTCTCCTACCGCCGCGACGACTTCGATGCGAAGAGCGTGAAGTTCTGGCTGCTGCCGGAGATCCGCTCGATGATCCGCGATGACCGCGTGCGCTTTCTTCCTCGCACGAGTCCCGTCGAGATTCGCGGCGGTACGGTGCTGCTCGACAACGGCGAGACGATCGAAGCCGACTTCGTGCTCGCGCTCACCGGCTACAAACAGGACACGACGCTCTTCGACATGCTCGGCGTCGATCTGCAGGGCGCCGATCGCAAGCCGCTGTTGAACGAGGAGACGATGGAGACGAACGTGCGCGGCGTGTTCGTCGCCGGCACCGCGGTCGCGGGCTCGCCCGCCGAGCGCGTGCGCGTGATCGTGGAGGATTGCCACGTGCACGTCGAGCGGATCGTGTCGCGGTTACTGCGTCAGTAACGCGAACCCGATCATCTTGTACAGCAGCCGCGCGCCGACGTTCGCGTCCCACTCCGTCTCGCCCGGCGAGACTTCGCAGAGATCGAGACCGACGATGCGTTTGCCCGAGCGGCGAATCGCGCGCAGCAGACCGATCGCCTCGTTCCACGACAATCCGCCCGGCACCGGCGTGCCCGTGCCGGGGCAGAGCGTCGGATCGAGTCCGTCGATGTCCCACGACAGATAGACGACGTCCGGCAGCGCGGCGACGATCTCGTCCGCGATGCGCGCGAACGGCGTTCCTTCTTCTTTGCGCGCCGCGACGTCGGCGTCATAGAACGTGACGATGCGTCCGTTCGAGTTGTCGATCATCTTCCGCTCGGATTGGCCGAGGTCGCGAACGCCGACTTGCACGAGCTTCGCGACGCCGTCGATCTTCGTCATCACGTTGTTGAAGATCGACGCGTGCGACCACGTGAACCCCTCGTACGCGTCGCGCAGATCGGCGTGCGCGTCGAGATGGAGGATGCCCAGTCCCGGATGCACTTCCGCGTACGCGCGGATCGCGCCGAACGGCACGGAGTGATCGCCGCCGAGGATGACGGGCATCTTGTGCGCGTGAAGGAGCGCGGAGGTCTGCGTGTACACCCAGCGATTCACCTGCTCGCTGAACTCGTTGACCTTCTCGGCGGCGGCGCGCGTGTCGTCGTCGACGACGCCGCCCTGCTCGATCACCTTCGCCGCGATCTTCTTCGCGTCGCGATTCCAGTCGAGCACATTCTCCGGAATCTCGAGCATGGCGATGCCCGACGCGTACGGCTTGCCCGTTTCCTGATCGAAGAGATCGACCTGCCGCGAGGCCTCGAGCACGGCCGCCGGTCCTTCCGATGTGCCGCCGCCGTACGACGTCGTCGCCTCGAACGGCACCGGCACCACGACCACCTTCGCCTCCTCGGACGAAAACGGCAGACCGTAGATGCCGCTCGCGCTACCCGCCGCGGCATCGGGATCGAAGTGTTCGGGCAGCACCATCAATCCATGTCCATCGGATTGACGTACTTCTCATCCGACTTCTCGGCCTGCTCGAGCGCCGCCTTGAACTTCTCTTCGAGGATGCGCGCGCGATCTTTCTGACTCTCGAGCTGCCGGTCGAAACGCTTCGACGCCTCGCTCTTCTGCGTCTCCAGCCCCGCGACCATCGACTCCAGCGATCCCGCGACGCGAATCTCCTTCGCCTTGTCGCCAGTGAGGCGATCGACGACGAGCGTCGCCTCGCAACAGGGGCATGTGATCTCGAAGTTCTTCATGGGTGGGATTGTACGACGCGGGATTTTGAGATGGAGACTCGCATGAGCGGAAGAAATCAGCTACCTTCTCGGCCGCAGAGCATGAGCGGAGGGGATGATGAGCTATACCGGCCCGTTCGGCGAGTCGGACGGTTCGCAGACCGACATCAAGAAGATCCTCGACGAGTTCATCCCCATCGATTACGGCCGGCGCCGGGGAGAGAACGGTGACGACGGCCGCATCGTCATCGGCGCGAAAGGCTCGGGCAAGACGATCTACCTGCGCCGCCTGCAGAGCATGGTCGGAAAAGACGGGAGCACGTACGTCGCCGACCATGTCCGCGAAGAGATCCCGATCACGGACAAAGTCGTGTTCTTCGCCGAGCTCTTCCGCGATCGCACGGCCGCGCCGCAATGGCAACTTCTGTGGAACCGCGCGATCCTCCGCGCCATCCTCTCGCACATCCTCTGGGGTGACCTCGGCAAGGACGTTCCGGACTCGACGAAGCGCGACATGGAGGAGGAGTACGAAGACTTCATCTCCATCGCCCGCGTCCCATCGTCGGTCTACAGCCAGGCGAGCGAGATGCTCGATCTGCACAACAACGCGCATCAGTTCACGGTGTTCCTCGATCACGCGCGTTGGCGAGAGCTCGAATATCGGCTCTTCACATTGCTCAGTAAACTTCCTCCGGTCTATTTCTTCATTGACCACCTCGACGACGGATTTCAACAAGCGCCAAAGCATTGGCTGCACTGCCAGCGCGGTCTCTTCGACGCCGTATTGAGCCTGCTTCGTTATGGAAGCGGCATCGGCCGCCGCGTTCACGTCTATGTGGCAGTACGCGACGTCGTATTCTCGTCGGCGCTGGCGAATGAACACGGGGCGCGATTGCTCAGTGAGCGATACATTCGAACGCTCTATTGGGACTTCGAGTCGATCGGGCACTTTCTGGAGCACAAGATTCAGCGTCTCGATCGCGAGTTCCTGCTGCAACCATCGTCAACCGATCCCATAGAGCGCTGGCTCGGCACGCGCACGATCCAGAACATAAAACGCGGAATCGCCGAAGACCTGAAGTCTTACCTCCTTCGCCACACCCGTCTCCTCCCCCGCGACATCATCATCCTCGGCAACATCCTCAATGTTGCGGTTCAACGATCGAAATCGCGAGGCGAATCCGTCGTGCCCGACGCGATGATTCGCGAGGCGGTCAGTGAGGCGGCGCACTTCTTCGGGACGGAGCAATTGCGGATTTGCGCCAACGAGATCGCTGCTATCAGCGTGCGCCGCGAACCGGGTCTGCGCGGGTATGCGCAGGTCATTCTCGAGAGCGAGGAGTATGTGAAAAGCGTCCTCGACTCTCTCCGGGAAACGATTCAGATGATCGGCGTGGATCGCTTCACACAGAAGAAACTGGACAACGTGAAGAAGCGAATCGAGGCAAAGGCGCCCGAAATGTCGGAGGCCTTCGCCGTTCTGTGGAAAAACAGGCTTCTCGGCTACCGCGAGAAAACACGCGAGGGCGATAGCAAAGACGTCTTTTTCTCCGTGGCCGAGCCCATGGACCTCGACCTCCCCTCCGGAAGAAAGGAGTACATCTTTCACTCATGTCTGATCGACAGCGCAAAGATCAAATCGAACGGGAAGAAACCCGCTCACGGCGACGCCCATCGTTCGTAAGAGCGAACCACCGCAATTTGTCGGTGCGCCGCTACGACACGTGGGAAGAGTTCAAGGCGAATATCGTCGTCGAGCTCTTTGGCCGCGAGCGATTCCGGCGCGGACGATTTATCTTTCGCGGGCAGCGGAATGCCGAGTGGCATCTGGACACGTCCTTCGATCGCAATTACCCCAGCCTCAATAATGCCGATCGCGGACGCGTTGCCGACGAGTTGCTCGACGCCTTCCGGAATGCGCTCTCCGAGCAAGGGTTGCTCGACGATATGCAGTCCAGCGAGTTCGTGGCGCTCGCGCAGCATCATGGGCTCCCGACTCGCCTGCTCGATTGGTCGGAGAGCCCGTACATCGCGGCGTATTTCGCGTTCAGCGGCGCGTTGCTGTCACGCGAGATGGAAGCCGCTGTCTCCGTGTGGGTTCTGGATACCGCGAGCCCGATCTGGGGAGAAGAGAGCGGCGTCACGATCATGACCGCGCGCGGCAGCAAGAACCAGCGTCTGCGCAATCAATACGGCCGCTTTACGTTGTCGAAGACGCCATTCCGGACGTTGGAAGAATATGTGACCGCATTCGACGAAAAGGCGAACGACGACCACGTGCCGTTGCGGCAGATCATCATTCCTGCCTCCGAAACGATCAAGGCGCTCAGTGATCTCGACGTCATGGGAATCAATTCGTCACGTCTATTTCCCGATGTTTCAGGATGCGCGCGGAATGCGCGGATGCGCATTGCGATCCGCACTCTCGATCAGACAAAGTGACTCAGGCGAGCGCCTGCGCCAAATCCTCGATCAAATCCTCCGCGTGCTCCAGCCCGACCGACACGCGCAGCAGGTTCTCCGCGGTCGTGCTGCCGGCGCCTTCGCTCGAGTTGCGGTGTTCGATCAGGCTCTCCACGCTGCCGAGGGAGGTCGCGCGGGTGAAGAGGCGCGTACGGGCGGCGACGTTCAGCGCGTCCGCGCGGCCGCCGCGGACGAGGAACGACAGCATCCCTCCGAACGCGGACATCTGTTTGCGCGCGACCTCGTGTCGCGGATGCGACTCCAGTCCCGGATAGAACACCGCCTCCACGCGCGGGTGTGACGCGAGGAAGCGCGCCACGGCCATCGCGTTCTCGCTGTGCGCGCGCATTCTCACCGCCAGCGTGCGAATCCCGCGCAGCACCAGCCACGAGTTGAACGGTGAGCCGACGCCGCCGAGGAGCTTGCGGGCGTGGAGAGTGTCCTCGTGCAGCGCGTCGCGCGTGCGGAATGCGAGCGAGCCGCCTTGCACGTCGCTGTGGCCGCCGAGGTACTTCGTCGTCGAGTGAAGGACGACGTCCGCGCCGAGGTCGATCGGATGCTGCAGCGCGGGCGTCGCGAACGTCCCGTCGACGACGAACTTCGCGCCGCGCGCGTGCGCGATCTCCGCGAGCGCCGCGAGATCGACGACCTTCAGCAATGGATTCGAAGGCGACTCCGCCCACACCAGTGCGGTTTCGTCACGCATCGCTGCGCGGACCGCGTCGAGTTCCTCCATCGCCACGAGATCGAACGTCAGACCCCAGCGCGCGAGCGACTCCTTCGCCAGCGCGCGATAGCCGTAGTAGCAGTCATCCGGCAGCAGCACATGCGCGCCGCGCGGCAGCACCTGCAGGAGCGCCGCGCCCGCGGCCATGCCCGACGCGAACGCCAGCGCCGCCTCCGCCCCTTCGATCGCCGCTAACGCCTCTTCGAGCCGCGACTGCGTCGGGTTGCCGTCGCGCACGTAGCTGTAGCCGCGCGACGGCTCGCCTTCATTCGTGCGCTCGAACGTCGTCGAGAGGTGCAGCGGCGGCGCGATCGCGCCCGTCTCCTCGTCGATGCGATGTCCCGCGTGAATCGCTTTCGTATCGAAATGCATGCGGCCACTGTAGCCGCCTACCTGCCGTTGTTGCACCCCGCGGCGCTCGTCGCGCAGTTGAGGAACGTCACGTGAACCGTGGCAGTCGCGTCCGCGAACGCCGTGCCGAGGCTCACGCGGAAGTCGAACGTGTTCGTGCCGATGAAGCCCGTCGACGGCGTGTACGTCACGCGCGCGTCGGGCAGCGTGTACGGCACCGAGGTCACCTCCGCGCCGAAGCCGTCGAACAGCGTCCCGTTCACCGGCAACGTCAGCAGCGTATAGACACGCGGCGCCGTGACGCCGGGCGTCGTGAGCTGCAACTCCGGCGTGCGATTCGTCGACACGTTCCCGCTCGCGGTCGTGAACACTTCGAGCCCGCGTGCGGAACCGCTCAGCGATTCGTCGACGCGACCCTGCACGACGAAGAAGTGATGACCCGCGTCGATCGCGTTGCGCAGCTCGCCGAGGACGTCGAACGAGAACGTGCCGTCCGAGCCGATCGGCATCGCCGTCGTCGACGGCACCGGCATCACCGCCACCGCCTCGCCCGCGTCGGCGAAGTCGCTGTCGGTCAGCAATCCATCGTTGTCGCCGAGGAGCGCGAAGAAGCGCGTGTCGAGCGAGTCCACCGTGCCGCGATGCGTATCGAGACTCACGGTCGCCGTCTGCAGATTCGAGGACGAAGTGAGGAACGAAATGTCGAACTCGATCTGCATGCGCGCCGTGCCGTTCGAGCCCGCGCCGCCGGCCTGACCTACGCCCGCGCTCATGAACACCGGCACCGATCCCGGGAGCGCGTTGTGGTTGTCGCCGATGCCGTCGCCGTTCGCGTCGGCGACGTTGCCCGCGACGTCCGCCGTCTGCAGGAACGCCGCGTGCGGCTGCAGGCGGAATGTGCTCAAACCTGTCGATGTGCCGCCGAGGGAGAGGAGCACGCTCGTGTCGGCAGGCGTCGACACCTCGACGTTGGACGCGAGGCTCGGACTCTCCACGCGCTCGCCGAGGACGGTGATCGACACCGTCGCCGTGTCGCACACCGTCACGCTTGCGATGTCGCCGCACGCCTGGAACTGGAACGAGTCCGTGCCGGTGTACGCCGCGTCGGGCGTGTACGTCACCGTCGCCGGCGTGCCCGGAACGATCGCGCCGAGAGAGCCGTGGAAAGGACCGCTGCCGGAGACGATCGAGAATGACAGTGTCACTCCGCTCGGCGCGTCGGCGGTCAGCGCGAGCGTCGTCGCAGTGTCGCGCACGACCGCGGCAGAGAAATCGTTCGCAATCACTGTCGTCGGTGGAGGCGGCGGCGGATCGTCGTTCGCTGGATTGATGAACACCACCGCGACGCCGCTCGCGCCTACGGAATCCGTCACGCGGAACGTGAACGAGTCCGCGACGTTCCCCGCGCCCGCGGGCGTGTAGGTGACCGTCGCGCTGCTCGGCGGCACCTGCGTCAGCGCGGAGAGCGTACCGTTCGTCGGCGCGACGTCGATGCTGAACGCGAGCGGCTGCCCTTCCGGATCCGATCCGGTGAGCGTGATGGAAAGCGGCGCGGCGCCGTTCGTCGAGACGCGCTGCGGATCGGCGGTGGGCGCCGTGTTGTACGCGCTTGCGAGCGTGAAGCGGCCGCCGCGGCCGACGAGAATGTCGCGCGCGTAAAACGCGCCGATGGCGATCGCATCCTGCGCGAAAACGATCGAGCCGTTCGGCGCGTAGAGATTCGCGGCGATCGTCGCATTGCGGCCGAAGCTGACCGCGCTCGGCGTCGACGTCAGTCCGCCGGTGCCGCCGTTCGCGCCGTGCACGTGAATCTGAATCGCAGATGCGGCGAGGCCGGAGCCGGCCGCCGTTTCGATTGCCGTTTCGCGATCGAGCGCGATGCGCCCCAGCACGACCACGGTCGACGGCGCGGCAAAGCGCAATACGCCGCCGGGCGCGACGGAGATCGAAGTGAACGCATAGCCGCCGCCGTCGAAGATCGCGATGCCGTGCGATCCCACGACCAGCGCGCGATAGTCGCCTTCGATGACGTGCACCGT
This sequence comes from Thermoanaerobaculia bacterium, assembly GCA_035276365.1. Classification (GTDB taxonomy): domain Bacteria; phylum Acidobacteriota; class Thermoanaerobaculia; order Gp7-AA8; family Gp7-AA8; genus QHVT01. The sequence goes on along the minus strand of DATELS010000784.1, from coordinate 1,390 downwards.
CGCGTTCGCGGCGACGTTCACGTCCGTGTTCCCCGCGGTGCGCTGGAGCAGCGCGGGCAGCACGGCGAAGACGGGCAACGCCAGCGGCGTGTGCAACGAGCCCGCGATCGTGCCCTGATTTGTGAGGTTGTTGTAGTAGACGCTGCCCGCGCTCGCGCCGGAGTCGAGATCGATCCCGTTCGCGATGAGCTTCGCGCTCGCAGGCGCGGTGACGCTCTGATCGAGCGAGAGCTCGCGCTCACCGTACACCGGCCCGCTCGCGGCGCCGTTCACGACGAGATCGCCCGACACGATCGTCGTGTTGCGATCGAGCTGGATGCTGTTCGTCGCGAGGAGCACGGCGCCGGCCACGCCATCCGAGACGGGATCGCGGCCTTGCGCGGTCGCGACGATTGCCAAGGCCAACATGAACGCGACGGTCGCGCCGCGCATCAACCGCGTCTTCCAAGAGGACATACAAACCTCCGGCGAGTCATCACTTCGCGCTGATCGATGGGACCTGCACAGTCAACATAGGTCCGGAAAACCAGAAGCGCTACGACGCACCGTTACAACAGCGTGACCGGTGGTCTCTATACTTCCGTCATGCCCAAGCCGCTGGTGCGCGCGGGACAGATCGCGCTGACGACCGTGGTGTTCGCGGTGTGTCACGCCGTCGGCAGCGCATTCGAGATCGGCAACAACGTGTCGATTCTCTATCCCGCGACGGCGGTGTCGATCGTCGCCTGCATGACCTTCGGCCCGCTCGCCGCAATCGGCGTTGTCCTCGGCGCGATGCTCACTCCGTGGACGACGGAGTTCGACGTCTGGCAGTTCCTCTTCAGCGGCTCCGTCATCGCATGTCAGGGACTCATCCCGTGGCTCGTCTTCCGTCTGCGCCGCGATCTCACGATCGATCTGCGCGACATGAAGTCGCTCCTCGCCTTCCTCGCCTTCGGCACGATCCTGAACACCGCGCTGACCGCGATCGCCGGCGACATCCTGCTCATTCCGCATCCGCCCGGCGTCGTGCTGGTGTGGCGCGAGGTGTTCGTCTGGTGGATCGCGGACTTTGTCGCCGCGCTCTTGCTGGCGACGCCGATCCTCGCCTTCGGCGGCACGCTGCTCAACCGTCGCGCGGGCGGCAGTCCGCGCACGATCACCAACGCTCTCCAGATCGTCGCCGTGATCATCCTCCTCGGCTTCGCCGCCTCGTTCGCGATCCGCACGTACCTCCTCAACCATCTCGAAGAAGAGCGGCTCGAGCGGCAGGAGCACTGGCTCGCCGCGCAGGAGCAGCTCGATCGCATGCACAGCAACTTCATTCGCGCGGCGTTTCTCGATACGCGCGATCCCGCGTCCGCGACGCGACTCGACGCCGCGCGCCGCACGAACGAGCAGTACATCCGCG
>DATELS010000783.1:0-8904 GCA_035276365.1 Thermoanaerobaculia bacterium | reverse complement strand
TCCTCGCCGCCACCAACGACAACGCAGACGGCCGGCGTGGACGCCGCCCGGCCAGCCGGCGAGGACGCCGGCGCTCCCCAAACCACGACCGCCGCCACGACCTCCGCCGAACCCGCGCAACCCGCGCCCGCCGAACCCACGCCCACCCAACCCCGCCGCTCGATGATCATCCCCGTGATCCTCATACTCGTGGGCCTCGGCGTGCTCGTCGTCCTCTTCCGCGCGTCGACGTAGTCCGAAATCTTCGTCGCGCCCGCCATGTTCGATACAATCCGCATCGCCTTCCGCATGCGCCCATAGCTCAGCTGGATAGAGCGTCAGCCTCCGGAGCTGAAGGCCGCTGGTTCGAATCCAGCTGGGCGCACCAACTCCGATGTCCGCGTTCCGTTCCATCGCCGCGTTCGAGATCGCCATCCATCAAGTCACGAACCGCGAGTACGCGCAGTTCGTCGATGCCACCGGCCACATCGCGCCGCCGCATTGGCGCGATGCGGACTTCGATCATCCCGAACAACCCGTTGTCGCCGTGTCGTGGTTCGACGCGGTCGCGTATTGCGAATGGCGCGGCGTGCGACTGCCGACCGAGGCGGAGTGGGAGCTCGCCGCGCGCGGCGGGATCGATGGCGCGCTCTATCCGTGGGGCGACGAGCCACCGCAGTCGCGGCCGGACTACGCAACGCGCTGGCTGCGCGGACCGGAGCGCGTCGGTCGCGGCACGCCGAACGGCTACGGCCTGTACGACATGTGCGAGAACGTCCACGAGTGGTGCAGCGACTGGTTCGTCGAAGGCAAGCGTCGCGCATCGCGCGGCGGCTCGTGGCGCCATCAGATCAAGATCAGCCGCTGCGACGCGCGCTCGAGCCTTCCGCCGGATTGCAAATACGCGGACTACGGATTCCGCGTCGCGCGATCCACTCGAACATGAGCGGACTCGAGACCCACTGCACGTCGTCGCGGGTCTGCATCGCGCGCAGCTCCGCGTCGAGTTGCGCGACTTCATCTTGCGTTGCGAGCGCGTGCTGTTCAATGACCGGCCGTAGCGACGCGAGCGCGACGCGCGGAATCTCGTAGCCGATCTCCGGCGGATAGTGCACCGCGTACGCGCGCGTCTGCTCGACTTCGAATCCCGCGGCTTCGAGATACACGCGTCCGCGACGACCAAAGTCCGTGCGCGCGCCGCGACTCCGCGCCGCACCGATGACCAGCTCCCACACGCGCGTCATCGCCGGCACATGCGGCTCGGACGCAGGCGCATGCACGAGTTGATCGGACGGCTCGTGCGCGATGAACACACCGCCCGGACGGAGCATCGCGTGGACACGCGCAAGCACGCGCGCCGGATCGGGCTGATGCAGCAGCATCAAACGCGTGTACGCCGCATCGAGGTTCTCCATCGACAGCTCGCACACATCGGCCTGCACGAGCCGCACGTTCGGCGCATCGCCGAGAAGCACGCGCGCCTTATCCAGCGCATGCGCACTCGCATCGACGCCGATCACCGTCCCGCTGTCGCCGACCACGCGTGACAACGCACCGAGCGCGCCCAGCGGACCACATCCGAGATCCGCGACCACCGCTCCTTCGCCAATCCCCGCGCGCCGGCACGCATCGACGACACGATCCTCTTCGTGCGAGGCCAACGCGACGAGCCGCCGCAACTCGGCGTCGGTGGCGCCGAGGGTGTAGTGGGCGGCGGGCATCGCGGGCATTGTAATGTTGCGCCGATGATCGATCCCGTCTGCGGCATGACCGTCGATCCCGCGACCGCCGCGGGCTCCTCGGAGCGCGATGGCGTCACGTATTACTTCTGCAGTGTGAGCTGCAAGGCGAAGTTTGATGGCGCTGCGCCCGCGCCGCAGAAACACGCCGCCGAGTGGACCTGTCCCATGCATCCCGAGGTGGTGAGGGATGCGCCGGGATCGTGTCCGATTTGTGGGATGGCACTCGAGCCGCGCGCGGTGTCGCTGGAGGACGACGACAATCCCGAACTACGCGACATGTCGCGGCGATTCTGGGTCAGCGCGGCGCTCACCGTGCCGCTCGTCGTCGTCGCGATGATGATGTTGCACGTGCCGCTCCTCGAGCTCGCGCTCGCGACGCCCGTCGTGTTGTGGGGCGGCTGGCCATTCTTCGAGCGCGCGGCGGCGTCGCTGCGCACGCGCCATCTCAACATGTTCACCCTCATCGGCCTCGGCGTCTCCGTCGCGTACGTCTACAGCGTCGTCGCGACGTTCTTCCCGAGTCCCGCGATGCGCGGCGTCTACTACGAAGCCGCCGCCGCCATCGTCACCCTCGTCCTCCTCGGACAAGTCCTCGAACTGCGCGCGCGCGGCCGCACCGGCGCCGCACTTCGCGCGCTCCTCGGACTCGCACCGAAGACCGCGCGTCTCGTCGACGATCACGGCGAGCGCGACGTCCCGCTCGAACACGTCAAGCCCGGCGATCTCCTGCGCGTGCGCCCCGGCGAGAAAGTACCCGTCGACGGCGTCGTCGTCGAAGGCACGACGAACATCGACGAGTCGATGATCACCGGCGAGCCGCTGCCGGTCGCGAAGCGCGCGGGCGATCGCGTGATCGGCGCGACGATCAACGCGGCCGGCTCCGTGCTCATGCGCGCGGAGCGCGTCGGCGCGGACACGCTGCTCGCGCAGATCGTCAACCTCGTCGCGAATGCGCAACGCAGCCGCGCGCCGATTCAGCGACTCGCGGATCGCGTGTCCGCGTGGTTCGTGCCGATCGTGATCGCAGTCGCGATGCTGACGTTCGCGGTGTGGATGCTCGTGGGTCCCGAGCCGCGACTCGTGAACGCGATCGTCAACGCCGTCGCGGTGCTCATCATCGCGTGTCCTTGCGCCCTCGGACTCGCGACGCCGATGTCGGTCATGGTCGCCGTCGGCAAAGGCGCGAGCGCGGGAGTGCTCTTCCGCAACGCGGAGGCGATCGAGTTGCTGCGTGGCGTCGACACGCTGGTCGTCGACAAGACCGGCACGCTCACGCAAGGCAAACCGGAGCTGACGTCGGATGCCGACGCGGAGATGCTGCGTCTCGCAGCGAGCATCGAGCGCGCGAGCGAGCATCCGCTCGCGGCTGCGATCGTCGCGGGTGCGGAGAAACGCGGACTCGCGATTCCGAAGGCGCAGCACTTCGAGTCGGTGCCAGGCAAGGGCGTGTACGGCGTGGTGGAGGGACATCGCGTCGCGATCGGCAACCGCGCGATGCTCGCGACGGTGAACGTCGATGCGAGTGCGTTCGGTGAAGAGTCGTCGATGTATGTCGTGATCGACGGCAAGCCCGCGGGCGTGTTGTCGGTCGTCGATCCGATCAAGGACAGCGCGCGCGATGCGATTCGCGAACTCCGCGCCGCGGGTCTGCGCATCGTGATGCTCACCGGCGACAGTCGCGCGAACGCGAACGCGGTCGCACAACAACTCGGCATCGATGAAGTGATCGCGGAAGTGTTGCCGGAGGAGAAGGCGGCGGCGATCGAGAAGTTGCAGCGCGACGAACGCGTCGTGGCGATGGCCGGCGACGGCATCAACGACGCGCCCGCGCTCGCGCAGGCGCAAATCGGCATCGCGATGGGCACCGGCACCGACGTGGCGATGGAGGCCGCCGACGTGACGCTCATGCACGGCGACCTGCGCGGCATCGTGCGCGCGCGGCGCCTCAGTGACGCGACGATGCGCAACATCCGCCAGAACCTCTTCTTCGCGTTCGTCTACAACGCCCTCGGCGTCCCCATCGCGGCCGGCATGCTCTATCCGTTCACGGGCATGCTGCTCAGCCCCATGCTCGCCGCGGCGGCGATGAGCTTCAGCTCCGTCTCCGTGATCGCGAACGCGCTGCGGCTGCGCCGAGCGCGGATTTGAAATTCGCGATCACGGCCTGCGGTAAATGCGCAGTTGCACCTGGCCGGAGTTGTTTCCGTACGTGAAAATGAAGTCGTTGGCGAAGCAGGTCAGCTCGCCCGTTTTTTGGATCGTGATCTGCGGCGCGTTCGAGCCGATGAGGAAGCGCTGCGACCCGACGTCGCCCATGAGCGCGAACCAGAGATTGGGACGCGACCGCCGCAGAAATCGCACGTGACGCAGCTTCTCGGCGTCATGTCCATCCGGACCGCACGCGATCGTCTTGTCTAGCGTCACTCATGGTTGGAAAATGATAGCTGCGGCTGCGCGGATTTGAAATTCGCGCCCGCTGGTGATAGTTCCTCCATAATGGAGGATCAGGATGGCCACCCTCAACGTGAAGAACTTCCCCGATCGTCTCTACCGAAAGCTGCAGCGGCGCGCGGAAAAGAACCGCCGTTCCGTGGCGCAGGAGATCATTCAGCTCGTCGATGACGCAGTCGCCGACACGCCGCGGCGTTCCTTGCTGGAGTTGCAAGGTCTCGGCAAGGAACTCTGGCAAAAAGCGCTCGATGGCCGCGACGCGTCCGAGTTCATCGATGATGAGCGTGACGCGTGGAGCTGATCGAAGCGATCGGCGCGGGTCCGGTCGCGATCGAGACGGCGATCTTCATCTACTTCATCGAGCAGCATCCGCGATTCGCGCCGCCGTTGCAGCCGCTCTTCGCTGCAATCGATGCCGGCGCGGTGAAGGCGGTCACTTCGGCGGTCACACTTCTCGAGACGCTGGTCGTTCCGTACCGCGCGGGAGACGAGACGCTGGCAGCGGCATATGAGGCGATTCTCACGAATGGCCGCGGCTTGACCCTCGTGCCGATCGATCTCTCGCTCGCGCGACTCGCCGCACAACTTCGCGCGACGTCTCGTCTCCGCACGCCGGACGCTCTCCAACTCGCCACCGCGTTGAGCATGCGTTGCACGGCCTTCCTGACGAACGATCGCCGCGTGCCGTTGCTGCGTCCCTTGACGGTGTTGCAACTCGCCGACTTCGCCTGACGTCCCACCAAGAAGTAACGGTATCATTCCCTCCATCCTGAAATTGATGCAGTGAGGGAGGAGTCGGATGCGGAAGCTCTTCGTCGCGATTCTCGTATGCGCCGCCGGATTCGTACACGCTGCCGAATTCGAGGCTGCGCCGGGCGTGCATTTCACGGGGGAGTTTCTCGTCTCCGTCCGCGGCGACGTGCAGCCGATGACGCGCGCCGCGATCAGCAGCGGATGGACGGCGCGCAAGCTCGCCACCGTTCACTCCACGCAAACGGACACGGCGCCGCGCAGCAACACCAACGCCGCGACGACCAAGACCTGGTTCCTCGTCTCTCCGCCGCCCGCGCCGTCGGACTCGCGCGAGGCGCCGAGAGAGCATCCGTGGGACGCCGCCCATCGGCATGTCGCGCGGAAGGCAGCGGGTGAGAGCAGCGTCCTCGCCAACCTCGACCTCAATCAGATCGTCGAGATCGAGCCCGTTGTCGCGTACGAGATGCGCGGCTTCGGCGCGCGATTCGCGCGCGCGGCGGCGCGTGCCGAGGCGAAGAAGAAGCCGTGTGAGGGAGGGGAGGCGGGGACGGTCATCGCGTGCGGACCCGCGTCCTTCCAATGGCCGAACGTCAAAGAGACCGCATGGCATCAGAACGACGACCGCACCGAATTGCGCAAGGCGCGCGAGCGCGCCGCGTCGTCGTTCACCGGTCCGAACATCGTGCGCATCGCGCATCTCGACACCGGCTACTACAAAACAAACGACACCATCACGCCGCCGAACTTCGACTTCGATCTGTCGCAGTCCATGATTCCGAACGACAACTGCGGTGAGACCGGCATCGACTGCTACCAGGGCGGCCTGCCCAACGGTCACGGTCCGGAGACCCTTAGCGTCCTCGCGGGCGGCAAAGTCAAATTCGCGGGAGGCAACGGCTATCCCGCGTACGAGGACTACATCGGCGGCGCGCCGCTCGCGCAGGTCTTCACGTATCGCGTGTCGCCGTCCGTCATTCTCATCTGGCCGATGTACGTCGCCGGCGGCATCTTCAACGCCGTCGACAACAAGGCCGACGTCATCTCGATGAGCATGGGCGGCGCGCCGTCGTACTTTCTGCGCGACGCCGTGAACGAGGCGTATGCGAACGGCGTCCCGATGTTCTTCGCCGCGGCCGATTTTCTCCGCCTGCCGATTCCGTTCATTCCGATCGAGATTCCGCCGCACACGATGGTCTATCCCGCGCGCTTCTCGACCGCGACGCCGGTCTCCGGCATGACCGCGGGCAGCCGCAGCTACGGTCTCAATCCGAGTTGGTTCCTCTCCGTGTTTCGCGGCGACGCGTTCAGTTGGATCATGCGCGGCAGCTACGGGCCCGCGCATTTGATGAGCGACCGCGCGCTCACGACGTACTCGCCGAACATCACCAGTCGTCACGGCACGTCAGCGTTCGTTCCGAATCAGATTCAGTTCAGCTTCGCCGGCACGTCCGCGGCGACTCCGCAGGCCGCCGCGGCGGCCGCGCTCTGGTTGCAGATGCATCGCAACGAATTCACGGAAGACGAGTGGAGGAGTTGGGTGAAGGCGCAGGCTGCGTACGACGCGCTCGTGAAGTCCGCGGACTTGCCCAACGTTCCGCACGCGACCGAGTACTTCGGCGCCGGCATCGTGAAGGCGAACCGCGCGCTCGACGTGCCGAAGGGAACGCCCGTGCGGCGTCCGAACGGCGAGATCGGCGTCGACTGGATCACCGAGCTCGTGAAGATCCTCGGCATCAATCCGAATGATCCGCCGCCGACCGGCGTCGAGGCCGAGGAGCATCGCAGCATGCTGCAACTCGAGGTCGCGCAATTGCTGACGACGGAGCCCAAGCTGCGCGACATCGTGAATGGCGATTTCGAGCATCGCCCGAGCGACGCACAACTGCGGCGGCTCCGGCGCGCCATCGCGAAGAATGAGCGCGCGTCCAGCTATCTGCGTCGCGCCGCGGCGGCGAAGCGAGCTTCCTAGCGTATATTGTTCAGCATCTCCCAAATGACGTCCCCGCGCCCGCGGCGTCCGCGCCGAAAGAAGGAGCAGTCCATGGCTTCGGATCCGAACCAGATCGCGTACTGTCAGATTCATCCCGGCGTCGGCATCGCGCGCGTCGGCAATAGCCCTGATGAATACTTCATCGGCCCCGAGTCGCCCGGCCACGTCGCGCAGCCGGGGCAGGAGAAATTCAAGGACGCGCAAGGCCGCATCAAGCGGCAGGCGGCGCGCTTCCGCATCTACGCGTACAACGCGGACGGCGTCGCGATTCGCGAGCTCACGGCGGGCGACGCGAACATCGCATGGACGGTGCAGCTCGCGAACAAGAAAGCGTCGTACTACACCTTCCTCGGCAAGTACTGGGCGCTTCAGTACTCGAGCTCGAACCTCGGCGGCGTGCATCCGCTGCGCAACCAGGAAGTGAAGGATCCGGCGCAACGCGCGGCGCGACTCGATATCACGCCGGGCCCGCAAACGGTCACCGGCGCGAATGCGACCAGCAAGCCGATGACGGGCACGTTCGGTCCGCTCAAGTACACGATCGCCAACACCGACGCGGAGAAGAAAAAGCTCGAAGGCAGCCGCTCGGGCTTCATGAACCAACCGCTCAACGGCGACGGTCCGAAAGGACCGCCGGACGTGCTCGAGCCGAGCGCGGACTCACCGCAGCTCGATGTCTACCTCGGCGAGCTGCGCACCGATCTGCACGGCCGCCTCCTCGTCCTCGGCGGCCTCGGCGAGTCGCGCAGCGTCATCCCCGACAATCCCATCGGCTTCCTCAACACCGACAGCTACTACGCGAACAACGACTACTGGCATGACGACGTCTCGGATGGCCGCGTGCATGCCGAGGTCACGCTGAAGACGGGCGAGAAGATCGAAGTGCGCGGCGAGTCGTGGGTCATCGTCACGCCGCCGAAATTCGCGCCGCACGCGGAAGTCCTGACGACGCTGTGGGACTGCGCGGAGTACTCCGCGAGCCAGCGCTGGCCGGACAAGTATCCGCAGCCCGCGACGATCTCCTTCACGCGCGACATCTATCCGATCATGCGCCGCATCTCCGAGTACCAGTGGTTCAACCAGTACGCGTACTCGCAGCACGGCACGGGCATGGTCTTCGACATGTTCGAGCCGACGCGTTTCCTGTCGCTGCACCGGAATCTCGTCGGCGACAAGCAGATCGTGGGCGACACGCAGATGCGCCAGCGCGTCTTCAAGCGCATGCGTCCGCCGCTGCAGGTGATGGAGAAGGTGACGGGCAAGAAGGTGCCCGACGTGCTCATCGATCCGCGCGCGACGCAGTACGCGTCGATGGACTACATGCCGCAGATGAACGGCGACGGCGGCGCGACGCAAGTCAACACGAACGAGAACATCGCGGCGAACGAGACGCTCGGCGGCATCTATACGTCGTTCAACGCGCTGATCCCGAGTCAGTACGAGGCGATGCGCCGCTGGTCGCTCGGCGACTTTGTGGACGACTGGCCGGAAGGTCTCGACCCGATCGTCGGACCGCCGGCGCCGCCGATGACCGATGATCTTCCGGTCGCCGAGCAGCCGCGCGCGCTCGATCGTGCGTCGCTCGAACCATGCGCGGGCGGCTCGTTCTATCCCGGCATCGAGATCACATACATCTGCGTGCAGGAAGACATCGACGGTCCGGAAGGCACGCTCTGGTCCGACCTCGGCCGCTTCGACACGACGAAGCTCGAGCCGGGCGACATCACGAAGCACATGGCGCTGCCGTGGCAAGCCGACTTCTCGGAGTGCCGTTATCGCTGGTGGCCCGCGCAACGGCCGGACGACATCGTGTCGGAGGCGCAGTACAACGCGGTGGTGCAGTCGTATGACCAGAAGCTCGATGGTCCGCTGCCGATGGCGCTCGCGAACCGCGAGCTGTGGACGCGCGGACTGCCGCAGGACGTTCCGCACATCGACAATCACATGATCACCGCGTGGCGCGACCTCGGCTTCGTCGTGCCGAAGCAG
>DATELS010000782.1:0-5022 GCA_035276365.1 Thermoanaerobaculia bacterium | reverse complement strand
GGCGCCTCGCGCCAGTTGTCGTCCCAACCGAAGAGTCGGTACGCGTAGCGCGTCGCGCGCGGATCGGCGAAATGCAATCCCGCGAACGCGAACGTCACGACCTTCTCGCGATACGACAGCGTGAGCGCGTGCGTCGTGAGGATCGACTGCGCGAGCGTGAAGCCTTTCTCGTTGCCGCGGCGGATCGGCACCGGCGCGTTGAAGACTTCGAAGCCGGTGATCGCGACCTGCGGCGCCTGCGTGTCGGCGCGCAGTTCGTCGGGATTGAAGATCACCGCGCCCGCGGGCGTGCCGAAGAGAATCTCGCCGCGCGCGCTGCGTCCCGCGGCCATCTGATTGAATTCGTTTGACGGCAGTCCGTCGCGCGCCTTGTACACACGAATCGCATCGTTCGCCGGATCGAGTCGCGCGATGCCTTCGTTCGTGCTCAGCCAGATGCGGCCGTGCGCGTCCTCGACGATGCCCATGATGCCTTCGTTCGGCAGTCCGTCGCGGATGCGGTATTGACGCACGACCCGCGCGCCCGGATCGCGGCGGAACACGCCCTGACTCGTGCCGATCCAAAGACGTCCGCGACTGTCGACGAGCGACGACGAGATCTGCTGCGGCGCGAACTGCGTGCCTTTCTCATCGATCGTCAAGCGGCTGACGGAGTTCGTACGGCGATCGAGTCGATACAGACCGTTGTGAAACGTGCCGAGCCAGATCGCGCCGTCGCGATCCTCGGCCATCGTGAACACGGTGGGGATCAGTCCATCGCCGCCGAGGAGGTGGAAGGTTTTCGCGGTGGGATCCCATTGCACCGCGCCGTGCGACGTGCCGGCGAGGATGCTGCCGTCGCGCGTCTCGAGCAGATCGAAGACGCGTCCGTGCGGAAACGCGGAGGTCGCGTCGCCGCGCTGCCACGACTCGAACGTCTTCGTCGACGGCGAGTACCGCGACAGCCCGCGATTGCCGCCCGCCCACACGTCGCCGTTGCGATCGACGAGCAGCGCGACCACGCTCTCGCTCGCGAGCGTCTTCGGATCGGCGGGATTGCCGGTCCACGTCTGCCACTCGCCGGTCGCGCGATTGAAGAACGAGAGCGCGCCGTCCGCGCCGAGCCAGAGGTTGCCGTCGCGATCGGACTCGATCGCCCAAACGTACGGAGTGGCGGTGCGATAGACGCGGAACGCGGCGGACGCGGGATCGTGTCGCGCGAGTCCGACCGGCGTGCCGATCCAGAGGACGCCGGTGCGATCTTCGAAGAGCGTTTGCACTTCATCGCTCGGAATCGTGTGCGGATCGGAGGGATCGGTTTTGATGACGCGCAACGCACCGCTGCGATCGCGATGCAGCAGTCCTCCGCCGTCCGTCGCGATCCAGAGCGCGCCGCGACGATCGACGAGCAGCGACTTGATCGCGTGGTCGGATGGAACGCCGGGCACCGGCGCGAATGTGCGCGTCGACGGATCCCACAACAGAAGCTGTCCCGCCTCGGTGCCGAACCACACGCGTCCGCGATCGGCATTCGCGATCGCGGCGATGTTCATCGCGCCGTGATGCGCGACGTGCATCTGCGCATCCATCGAGTCGAGCGAGCCGTCGCGTAAGCCGATCCAAAGCGTGCCGTTCGCGTCGCGGAAGAGCATCCCCACTTCATGCGTCGCGAGCTCGTTGCGAAAGTGACGAAACGTCTCCGTCTTCGGATCGAAGTGATCGAGACCTTCGAACGTGCCGAGCCACAGCGTGCCGTCGGCGTCGGGTTGAATGGACGTGATGTAGTCGGCGCTCAGCGAATTCGCGCGATGCTCGTCGTGCATCCACGTCTTGAACGTCTCGCTGGCGGGATCCCAGCGACTGAGACCGCCTTCGCGCGTCGCGATCCAGACGACGCCATCGCGTCCCGCGCGGACGTCGCGCACGTGACCGTCCTGCAGCGACGTGCGCGAGCCGTCGGGACGGAACGAGCGCACTTCGTAGCCGTCGAAGCGATTCAGCCCGTCCTGCGTGCCGATCCAAAGGAAGCCGAAGGAATCCTGCGCGACGGCGTTGATGAAGTTCTGCGAGAGCCCGTCATCCTGCGTGAGGCGCTCCGCGCGCAGAACCTGCGCGGACGCGGGAACGCACACGCACGCGAGAACGAGAAGAAGGGCGATGAAGGGACGCACGGGATCGTGCGATTTTAGGGGGAACGGGAGAAGTCGCAAAGTCTCAAAGTCGTCAAGTCTCAAAGGAGCACACCCCTTTGAGACTTTGAGACTCTGAGACTTTGCGACTGGGGTCTTACTCCACCAGCCCGCGCTCCTTGAGGAGCGGCTCGACGCGCGGGTCGCGTCCGCGGAAGGCGCGGTACATCGCGGCGTTCTCGATCGACGAGCCGCGCGAGAGGATCATGTCGCGGAAGCGCTGGCCGTTCGCGCGCGTCATTCCGCCGTTCTCGACGAACCAGTAGTACGCGTCGTCATCGAGCACCTCCGACCACAGGTACGCGTAGTAGCCGGCCGAGTAGCCGCCCCCCCAGATGTGCGAGAAGTACGTCGAGTTGTAGCGCGGCGGCACTTCCATCATGTCGATGCCGAACTTCTTCAGCGCAGCGTTCTGGAACTCCGCGACGTCCTGCTGCGGCGCGTCGGCCGGCAGCGCGTGCCACGCCATGTCGAGCAACGCGGCGGCGAGATACTCCGTCGTCGCGTAGCCCATGTTGAACGTCTTCGCGCGGCGGATCTTGTCGACGAGCGACTGCGGCATGACCTCGCCCGTCTGGTAATGCTTCGCGTAGTTCGCGAAGACCTTCGGATCGGTCGCCCAATGCTCGTTGAACTGCGACGGGAACTCGACGAAGTCGCGCGGCACGTTCGTGCCGGCCAGCGTCGGGTACTTCACGTTCGAGAGGATGCCGTGCAGCGCGTGACCGAACTCGTGGAACATCGTCGTCACGTTGTCGAAGCTGAGCAGCGCAGGCTGGCCGGCCGCCGGCTTCTGCATGTTGAGGACGTTGACGACGACCGGCTTCGTGCCCATCAATCCGCTCTGGTCGACGAAGCTGTCCATCCACGCGCCGCCGCTCTTGTTCGGGCGCTGGTAGTAGTCGGCGTAGAAAAGCGCCATCGACGTGCCGTCGGCGTCGAACACTTCGAACACGCGCACGTCAGGGTGATAGACCGGCAGGTCCTTGCGCTCTTTGAACGTGAGTCCGTAGAGCTGGTTCGCGGCGTAGAAGACGCCGTCGCGCAGCACGCGCTCGAGCTCGAAATACGGGCGCACCTGCGACTCGTCGAGGTCGTACTCGGCCTTGCGCACCTGCTCGGCGTAGAAGTCCCAGTCCCACGGCGCGAGCTTGAAGCCGCCGCCCTGCTTGTCGATGAGCTGCTGCATCTTCGCGACTTCCGCGCGCGCCTTGGCGGTCGCGCCCGGAACCATGTCGGTGAGAAGCTTCATCGCGTTCTCGGGCGTCTTCGCCATCTGGTCGTCGAGACCGTACGTGGCGTAGTTGGAGTAGCCGAGGAGCTTGGCGCGCTGGGCGCGGAGCTGGGCGAGGCGGCGGACGATCTCGCGCGTGTCGTTCTCGCCGCCGTGACGGCCGCGATTGACGGACGCGTTGTAGAGCTTCTCGCGCAGCGCGCGATTCTTCAGCGACTCGAGCGCCGGCTGCTGCGTGGTGTTCTGCAGCGCGAGCACGTACTTGCCGTCGAGCTTCTTCTCTTTCGCGAGCTCGGCGGCCGCGGCGATGTCGGCGTCGCTCAAGCCGGCGAGGTCTTCCTTCTTGTCGACGACGATCGCCGAGGACGCGGTGTCCTCGAGGACTTTCTCGCGGAACTGCGTCGTCAGCTTGGACTCTTCCTGGTTGAGCGCGGTGAGCGCGGCCTTGTCGGCCTCGCTGAGGAGCGCGCCCGCGCGGACGAAGTTGCGGTAGTAGCGCTCGACGAGGAGCTTGGACTCGGCGTCGAGTCCGGAGTTGTTGCGCGAGTCGTAGATGGCTTTGACGCGCGCGAAGAGCTTGGGATTCATGTAGATCGCATCCTGGTGCGCCGACAACTTCGGCGACACCTCGGCCTCGATTTTCTGAATCGTGTCGTTGGTGTTCGAGCCCGCGAGGTTGAAGAAGACTTTCGCGACGCGCGTCAGCAGCGCGCCCGAGCGCTCCATCGCCTCGATGGTATTGGCGAAGGTCGGCGCGGCGGGATCGTTGGCGATGGCATCGATCTCCGCCTTGTTCTGCTTCATCCCCTCTTCGAAGGCGGGCAGGTAGTGCTCGTCACGGATGAGATCGAAACGCGGCGCCTGGTACTGCAGCGTGCTCGGCGTGAAGAAGGGGTTGGAGGTGTTGGTGGTGGTGGGCGTGGTGGCGGTGGCGGCAGGTACGTCTTCCGCGGGTGTCGCGGCCGTCGACGGCGCGACGGGAGCATGAGTGGTACACGCCGCCGCGGCGAGGAACAGCATGGGAATCGTCAGTTTTGCTTTCATATCGGTAGGTTGAGAACAGGGCACGCCCGCGAACCATTCACGGTTTCGGCACAAAACGCAAAACACGGGGAGGCGTCAGGAGACGGAGCGGAGGCGCGGGCGAATGAGGGAGGCGGTGGTGTCATCGAGCTCCGCAAGGCGATCATGGAGCTCGTCGAGCGTGACGACGCGTTCGCGCACGAGGACGCGCACAAACTCCTGATCCTTTTCGCGCCACGCAGCGAGCTTGCTGATCGCAAGGTCGGACGGATGCGGACAGATTCCGGTGACGCCTCCCGTCGCGGGTCCGCTCACTTCGATCGCGCGGCCGCGCCATCGCGAGGGAAGGATGGCCGTCTTCGGTCCGACGCCGTGACCGTAGTAGCCAAACGACTCATGAAACGGCGACTTCTCGCCGATCGAGCCGTCGACGAGATCGCTCGCGTGCTCGTCGCCGGGCGCGTACAAATCGACCTCCTGCGAAACCAGCAGCTCCGCCGGCGCATCGGGCAGCGCGCCGAGAATCGCCTGGCTGCCGATGATGACCCACGTCGATACGCCCGTGATCGCGCCGGCGGCGCGAAGCACGTGCTCCAG
>DATELS010000781.1:0-12978 GCA_035276365.1 Thermoanaerobaculia bacterium | reverse complement strand
GCGCGCGCCTTCATGTTCGCGAGCGTTTCCTCGCTGTACTGCGTGTCGTCGTTCGAGTCGACGGCGTAGAACCGCACGCCCTTCTGGCTGAAGCGATGCGCGATCTCGAGGATGCGCGGCTCGAACGCCTTCGCGTACGGGCACTGATTGCACGTGAAGATCACGACCTTCAGGTTGCCGTCGTTGGGAGTCATCGCCACGGTCTTGCCGTCCATGGCGTTGACGAGCGAGAAGCGCGGCGCCTGCGCGCCGACCGCCAGTTCATCCGCGAATGCGGCGACGGCCACGAACATCAGCATCATCACGAACAGCTTCTTCATTGCATCCTCCTCAGTGTGTCGCGCAAACGCGCGAGCATCTTGTCGCGCTCGATCTGTCCCTGCAGCCGCCACAGCTCGTTGCCGCTGCGGTCATAGACGATCGTCAGCGGGATCTCTCCCGTCATCTTCAAATACGCTCCGAGCGCTTCCGTCTCGCCGGTGTAGTAGACGTTCGGATACGCGATCTGCTGCTTGTCGAGAAACGACGCGACCGCGGCCGGCTTCGCGTTCGGGATCATGTCGTCGAGCGAGACGCCGACCACCGCCATCTCGTCGCCGAACGCGCCGTCGAGCGCGCGCAGGTCCGGCATCTCCGCGACGCACGGCGCGCACCACGTCGCCCACACGTTCAGCACGCGCACCTTCGCCGAGGCGGGAAAGATCGCCGTGACCTTCTTCGCGTCGCTCATCGGGCGCACGTCGGCAGCGAATGCCGAGCCGGCGATGACGACGCTAAGGCCCACATTAAGGAATGAAGCCGCGAATCGTGCGTACTTTGGCATCGGGCCGGTTCACCTTCACTTCGATCGGACGATAACTCTGATCCTTCTTCGTGCTTTCCGTGTGATACGTCAGCAGGTACTGCGAGCGCAACTCCGCCTCGAGCTTCTGATACGTTTCGCCAAGCTGTTTCGTTCCGCGGATGAAGTACGCCGCGCCGCCCGTCTCCGCCGCGAGCGACTTCATCATGCCCGGCCCGCCGAAGTCGCCGAGGCCGAATCCGATGCCGATGAAGTAGAGCGGCACCCGCGCCGCGCGCGCGTACGAGAGCATGTCGTCGTACGAGAGCCGCGAGCTCGTGTCGTCGCCGTCGGTGATGATGATCATCGCCTTGCGGCCCTGCACGTTGCGGAAGCGATAGAGGCCGGTGACGATCGCGTCGTACAGCGACGTCATGCCCGCGGCCTCGCCGATCGCGTCGACCTGCGCCTCGAGTGTCGAGAGGTCCGACACGAACGGCGCGTTCTTCGCAGGATCCGAGGCGAACGCACCGATGAACGCGCGATCGTTCTTCTTGATGATGCTCTTGAAGAACTCGACCGCGGCGGACTTCGCGTCCGTCATCCGCTCTTTCATGCTGCCCGACTGATCGAGCAGCACGCCGACCGCGATCGGCAGGTTCGATGCGTAGTTGAAGCTCGTGATCTTCTGCGGCTGCCCGCGCTCGAGGATCGTGAAGTCGCTTTCCTTCAGATCCGTCACCGGCGCGCCGCCGCGATCGGAGACGAGCACCGGCAACTCGACGACGTTCACTTCCATCTCTTCGATGTAGCGGTCGCCGTTGAGGAAGAGGAGATCGCTCGCCTCGTAGCCGGTGTCGTCGAGCACGGAGACGCGCACGAACTCCTGACCCGCGAGCCGCGCGGTGGGGATCGATAGCGCGTACGGCGGCTCCTTCCACTCGTGCAGCTTCTTGTCGCCGGCGAACATGACGATGCTCTTGAGCATCGTGCCCTTCGGATTCTGGATGCTGAGCTTGAAGTGCGACACGCCGTCCGGCGTTTGCGTGCGCGTGATCTTCACCTCGAGCGGCGTCTCGCGCTCGTTGACGACGAACGCATCGGCGTCGACGTAGCGTCCCGCCGCGTCGTAGCCGATCGCGCGCACTTCGACGCGCTTCGGCAACTTGCCGAGGTCGAGCTCGGCGGTGTACGGGGGCGCGTTGCGCGCGAGCACTTTCTTCCCCTCGACCCAGAACTCGACGCGCTTCACGGGCGGTTGCGCGTCAACTTCGACGATGAAGAGATTCGGCGCAACGTCGCGGCGCGGCGCGCGAATCTTGATCGCGCCGACCGTCTCCGGCACGACGCCTTCCGCGAGCACCGCGTCCGCGCCCGCGTCGGGTCCCGCGACGTATGGCTTGTTGGTCTTCGCGATCGTGAACGTCTGCGCGTTCTTGACGAGGATCACCGGCGCGCCTTCTTCGAGCGGCATGATCAGACGCGCCTCGATCTGCGCCTCGCCTGGCGCGAACGTCTGCACCGCGGTCACCTGCGTGCGCTGTTCGGGCGGCACGAGGTAGCGGAAGTTGCGCAGCACCGTGCCGTTCTGCATGAACGAGCCCTGCAGGTAGAGCCCGGTCTCCGGTCCCGCGTCGGGCGGATTCGCGAAGCGGAACGTGACGCGTGCCGCAACGCCCTGCTCGGTATCGCCGAGCGGCTCGACCGCGATCGCAAGCGGAGGCGGCGGCACATCCTGCGCGAGCACGGCGCATGCAACGAGCAACGCGGCGGCGAAACGCATCATCGCGCGAGGATACGCGCACCGCGCGGCCGCGCTCCGTTGCAAAACGACGAATATCGCTAGAATCCGAGACCCTCATGCCCGTGCCGCTCCGTTACCGTGCTGTGCTGTTCGATCTCGACGGAACGCTCGTCGACTCGTACAGCGCGCTGACCGAGGCGGTGAATCACGCGCGGAGGACGCACGGATTGCACGAGCTGAGTGCGACGCGCATCCGCGAGCTCGTCGGCGACGGCGTCGAGCGTCTGCTGCAACGCGCGTTCGATCGCTCGGCGGTGCCGCGCAGCGTCATGACGGCGTTCGAGTCGCGGTACGATGAGATCTGCTGCCCGGAGTCGAAGATCCTGGCCGACGTCGACATCACGCTCGACCAGCTCTCGAAGCTCGGGATCGAGATGGCGGTGTGCACGAACAAGCCCACCGTCTTCTCCAAAAAGATCCTCGACTTCCTCGGCCTATCGCACCATTTCCGCGCGATCGTCGGTCCAGACGTCGCGAACGCGCGCAAGCCGGAGGCGCGGCATCTTCTATACACGCTCGAGTCGGTGCGCTGCGCCGCGCATGACGCGCTGTTCGTCGGCGACATGCCGATCGACGTGCACGCCGCGCGCAACGCGGGACTCGACGTTGCGGTGATCCCGAGCGGCTCGTCGAGCCGCGATCAGCTCATCGCATCGCGTCCCGACCATTTCCTCGAGCGGTTCTCCGATCTCGTGAAGATCGTGAGGCGCGAGGCGGCGTGACGAGTCCGTACCGCTTCGTGTTCTTCGACGTCGACTCGACGCTCGTCACGATCGAAGGCATCGACGTGCTCGCGAACGGCAATCCGGAGATCGTGCGGCTCACGAACGCGGCGATGAACGGCGAGATCGCGATCGATGACGTGTACGCGCGAAGGCTGGAGATCATTCGCCCGACACGCGCGGACGTCGACGCGCTCGGCGCGCGTTACGTCGCATCGATGGTCGACGGCGCACGCGACACGATCGCGGCGCTGCACGACGCCGGCGTGCACGTACATCTCGTCACCGCGGGCATCGCGCAGGCGATCGCGCCGCTCGCGGCGGAGCTCGCAATCGAGGATCGCAACGTGCACGCGGTCCCGCTCGTGTTCGACGACGACGGCAGCTATCGCGACTTCGATCGCCGCTCGCTCCTGACGCGCAACGGCGGCAAGGAGCTCGTCGTGCGCGCGGTGCTCGCGCGGTCGAAAGGGAAGTCGGCGTTCGTCGGCGACGGCGTCTCCGATCTCGAGACGAAGCCGGTCGTCGATCGCTTCATCGGATTCGGAGGAGTTCACATGCGCGAGCGCGTGAAGGAGAATGCGGAGGTGTACGTCACCGAGCCGACGCTGCGCGCGGTGTTGCCGTACCTGATCTCGTCATGACTGAAACTGCGAAGTACTTCGTCCCTGGCCCGACGTGGGTCCGTCCCGAGATTCTGCGCGAGATGACGCGGCCGATGATCGGCCACCGCAGCAACGAGTTCCGCGAGCTGTTCGGCGGCATCAATCGCGATTTGAAGACGCTGTTCGGCACGCGCCAGACGACGTTCGTGATGACGGCGTCCGGCACGGGCGTGATGCAGGCCGCGCTCGAGAATTGCGTCGACCGCCGCGTGCTCGTCACGACGTGCGGCGCGTTCTCGGAGCGCTGGTACAACATCGCGGAGTCGCTCGGCCTCGAAGTCGATCGACTCGACGGCGGCTGGGGTCGCGCGATCGATCCCGAGGAGCTGGCGTCGCATCTCGCGCGGCATCAGCGCGCGCACTACGACGCGGTGACGATCACGCACAACGAGACGTCGACCGGCGTCACGAACGATGTCGCGGCGCTCGCGGAAGTGATTCGCGAGGAAGCCCCCGACGCCCTCATCCTCGTCGACTCCGTCTCCGCCCTCGGCGGCATCCCGGTGGAGTTCGACCAGTGGGGCATCGACGTTTGTCTGGCGAGCGTGCAGAAGGCGATCGCACTGCCGCCGGGCATCACCGTCGTCGCGGTGTCGGACCAGGCGCTCGCGCGTGCGAAGAAGCATCCGTATCGCGGCACGTACTTCGACTTCCTCGCGTACAAGGAGAAGGCGGACGACGACAGCGTGCCGTCGACGCCGTCGATCCCGCACTTTTACGCGCTGGCCGCGGAGCTCGAGCACATGCTGCGCGTCGAGGGATTGGAAGCGCGCTACGAGCGCCATCGCCGCATGCGCGCGATCACACACGAGCGCACCGCGCGTTACGCGCGACTCGCGGCGGTGGAGTTGGAACACGCGTCGGCGACGGTCACGGCGCTCACGCCCGTCCTCCCACCCGACACGATCCGCGCGGAGATGAAGAAGCGCGGCTACACCCTCGGCGGCGGCTACGGGCAATGGAAGGACACGACGTTCCGCATCGGTCACATGGGCGACATTCCGGTCGCCGATCTCGAGGCGATGCTGGACGTGCTGGCGGAGGTCGCGCGCGGGTGAAGTACAAAGTTCTCGTCACCGACTCGATCGCGGAATCCGGACTGGACATCCTCCGGCAGGCGGAGGACGTCGCACTCGACTATCGTCCCGGACTGAAAGGCGCGGAGCTGCTCGCGGCGGTCGCGGAGTCCGACGCGCTGATCACGCGCAGCGGCACGGCGGTGACGCCCGAGCTCGTGAATGCGGGCACGCGGCTGCGCATCGTCGGCCGCGCGGGTGTCGGTCTCGACAACGTCGACGTCGACGCGTGCACCGCGCGCGGCATTCTCGTCATCAACGCGCCGACCGCGAACATCATGTCGGCCACCGAGCACACGATGGCGATGCTGCTCGCGGTGTGCCGCAACATCCCCGAGGCGCATGCGAGCGTGAAGCGAGGGGAGTGGACGCGCTCGAAGTTCATGGGCGTCGAGCTCCACGGCAAAACCCTTGGCGTCATCGGGCTGGGTCGCATCGGCTCGCGCGTGACGACGCGCGCGCAGGCGTTCGGCATGACGGTGATCGCGTACGACCCGTACATCACGGACACGGCGTTCGAGAAGGTGCGCGCGGAGCGCGTGACGCTCGACGAGCTGCTCGCGCGCGCGGACTTCATCACCGTGCACACGCCGATGACGGACGAGACGCGCGGCATGATCACCGCGCGCGACTTCGAGAAGATGAAGGACGGCGTGATCGTCCTCAACATTGCGCGCGGCGGGATTTACGAGGAGACGGCGCTCGCGGACGCGCTGAATCGCGGCAAGGTCGCCGGCGCCGCGATCGACGTGTACGTCGAGGAGCCGCCGGGCAAGGATCATCCGCTGCTCAACGCGAAGAACGCGATCCTCTCGCCGCACATCGGCGCGAACACGATCGAGGCGCAGGACCGCGTGGCGGTGCAGACGTCGGAGATGGTGATCGACGCACTGCGCGGCTCGATCTTCGTGTCGGCGGTAAACCTGCCGTTCGAGGGTGTGTCGGACGCGGACGCCGCGCCGCTGATTCAACTCGCGGAGAAGCTCGGGCTGTTCGCCGCGCAGATCATGAGCGGTCCGGTGAATCGCGCCGCGATCGAGCTCTGGGGCGTGGAAGAGCGGCTGCTGAAGATTCTGTCGGTGGCGTCGCTGAAGGGATTGCTCTCGCCGCATCTGTCCGAATCGGTGAATTTCGTGAACGCGGAACAGACGGCGCAGGCGCGCGGCATCGCGATCAGCGCGACGACGCATCCAACGCCGCGCGACTACGCGAACCTGATCACATTCCGCGCGTCGTCGCCGACCGAGGAGACGTGCGTGTCGGGGACGGTGTTCCACGAGAAGAACCAGCGCATTGTGTCGGTGAACAACTTCCGCGTGGAGTTCAAACCGGACGGCCACCTGCTCTACATCGTGAACAACGACGTCCCCGGCGTCGTCGGCCGCGTCGGGACAACGTTGGGCGAGCACGAGATCAACATCGCCGAATACAACCTCGCCCGCCGCGGCAGCGGCGGCAAAGCGATGGCGATCGTGACGATCGACTCGCCATTGTCCGCCGAGGCGCTCAATGCACTGCGGACGATCCGCGCGGTGATTGAGGTGAAGCAGGTGAAGTTGTAGGTTTCAGCTCACGCGGCGGAAAAAGACAGTCTCTGCTCCATCAATTGAGACCAGCTCCTCTCCACGAACACGCACGGCCGGAAACGTGCCCCATTTCTCATAGACCGGCGAATAGAAACTCTCAAACCTCAACGTCGTTCCTTCGTCATACGCGGTACCCACGTACCGTCGGTCGCCGTTCGTATTCAAGAGGTAAAGCTTCACCTCGGCACCGTTCTGTTCGAATTGATAGTGCAGGCCGCTGCTTCCCTCGAATACGCCATTGAAGCCGACATTGTGAACAGGAAGCGGTGCCGGGGTAGGCGCGGGGGCAGGCGCAGGCTGCGTCACAACGGGCGGAATCGCTCCGGCAATGACAACCATCGTGCTCTGCGACGGCGCCGCAGGCGGATTGGTCAGCGTCACTGGCTGCGCGGGATTCGTAAGGCGAATGATTCCATACATCACTGTCAGCACCGCGGTCGCAAGTCCCAGAATTTTCGAAATCAGCAGCAGGTGTTTCATGTTAGTCCGCCTCGGTCATGACAAAGCGAAACGTCAATACAGTTGCTGAAGGCACAGAACGGTGATTGATGCGCGCGGGCTTGAAGCGCCAACGCCGTGCGGCGTCGACCGCGGCGGCGCGAAACAGGTCCGGACCGTCCGTCGGCCACGCCGCCGACACTACGCCGTCCGCTGTAATGTCGACGTAAACTTGGACGAAGCCTTCCTGATGGAGCAGCTTTGCAGCACGCGGATAGGCGGGCATTGTGCGCGCGAGCGCGTTCGGCGGCTCGACGAGCGAGCCACACTTGCGATGCGCCCAGATCGAACAGGTGTCCTGTGCGCTGGCTGCCGTCGCGAGGACGGCAGCCAGCAAAATCGTGGCGGCGCGCATTACGCCGCCTCGGGGCCGAACAGCAACGCGCGCTTCTGCGTCTTCGGCTCCACGATTCCGACAGTCACGACCGGCTTTCTACCGGCATTGAGCCGGGGCATCGTCTGCGCCGGGCGCAGGTATTCCAAATCGCATTTTGCGAGGTCGATGCCGTTTGTATCGTAGTACTTACGATAGTGGTCGATCGCCCACTGATACGCTTCTTCGTACGCCGTATTGAACGGAATGCGTTCGCCACAGGGAAACGGCACTGCGCCAAGGCGATCGACCGTCTCCGGTTCGAGCGAGCAGCGCATCTCGTCGACAGTCAGGTCTTTGAACGGCCGCGGCCACACAGAATCGTGGTAAATCCAATTCGCCGTTCGAACATAAGCGCCGGATTGAATCTGCGAGCTCCTCTCCGGACCAAGCACAATCACCCGCGAGGAGCGCTCGATGTGGAAATCGGAAACATTTCCCGGCAAACGTTCATAGTCGTAGGCGGAGCGCATACACGCCGTGTCGAGGAACTTGGCCATGTCGTATCCGAAACGCGTATTGACCCCGACAATCGTCAATACGTACTCGCGAATGGTCTGTCCGCGCCAGTCCTCGACGAGACGAATCGGCTGCAGAGTCAATGGACGCGCAAACGCGTCCAACCCCAATGCGGCACCCGCAACGGCCACAGGCACCGTACGGAGAAAATCACGACGCGATACACCTCTCCCTTCTCGCTCTCTGATCTGAATCGTGCTGCTCATACTGCAACTCCCTCGGGGGTTCGGACGTTGTTGTTGCGGCGTGCTGAAACGCCGACGTTTTAGTTGCGTAACGCCATTGCAAAGTCCATGACACACATCCGCAACGCTCACGGGACAGCTACAATCCTCCCGTGCATTACCGAAAGCTGGGCAACACGGGGCTCCGCGTTTCCGAGATCGGATTCGGCGGGTGGGCGATTGGCGGGCGCGCGGATGCGGGCGGCACGCCTCTCGGGTGGGGTGCGTCGAACGACGACGAGTCGCTCGCGGCGATCCGGCGCGCGCGCGATCTCGGCGTGACCTTCTTCGACACCGCGGACTCCTATGGCTTCGGGCGTAGCGAGTCGCTCCTCGGCATCGTGTTGTCGCGGCGGCGCGAGGATGTCGTCATCGCGACGAAGGTCGGCGTCGTGCGCGATGCCG
Organism: Thermoanaerobaculia bacterium; assembly: GCA_035276365.1. Lineage (GTDB taxonomy): Bacteria > Acidobacteriota > Thermoanaerobaculia > Gp7-AA8 > Gp7-AA8 > QHVT01. The sequence goes on along the minus strand of DATELS010000781.1, from coordinate 4,325 downwards.
AGGGACGCGCGCGCAAAGACTTCTCGCGCGGCCATATCTCGCACGCCGTCGACGGCTCGCTCAAGCGGCTGCGCACCGACTACATCGACCTCTATCAACTGCACAATCCCACGCTCGACGATCTGCGTCGCGACGACATCCACGAAGCGATGGACCGGCTGCAGGAAGTCGGCAAGATCCGCTACTGGGGCGTCTCTGTCACGACACCCGAGGAAGGGATCGAGATCGTGAACCGCGGGTGGGGTTATGCGCTGCAGGTGCTCTACAACGTCCTCAATCAGGCGCCGGCGAAAGAGCTCTTCCCGCTCGCGCAGCAGAAGGGCTACGGCATCGTCGCGCGCGTACCGCTCGCCTCGGGACTGCTCAGCGGCAAGTTTCGTCCCGACACCTCCTTCGCGATCGACGACGTGCGCCAGAACTTCCTCACGCCGAAGCGGCTCGAAGAAGTCATCCCGCGCGTCGACGAGGCGAAGTCGATCATCGGCGGCACCGCACGGTCGCTGGCCGAGGGAGCGCTGCGGTTCGTGCTCGCGCACGAGGCCGTCTCGACGATGATCCCCGGCATGCGCAACGTGCGGCAGGTGGAGATGAACGTCGGCGCGGACGAAGTGCGCGTCCCCCAGGAAGTCATCGACAAGCTTCGGTCACGCCTCGGCGACTACAACTTCTACCAACGCCACGGCATCCGGATTTAGGAAGAGCCGCGCGACCGGAAACGTTCTCTGACCGAATGCCCGATCGCACCATCTCCATCCGCGGCGCGCGAACGCACAACCTCAAGAACGTTTCGGTCGAGATTCCCCAGCGGCAGCTCACGGTCGTGACCGGCCCGTCCGGCTCGGGGAAGTCGTCGCTCGCGTTCAACACTCTCTATGCCGAGGGGCAGAGAAGGTTCGTCGAGTCGATGTCGACGTACGTGCGGCAGTTCCTCGAGCGCATCGATCGTCCCGACGTCGACGCCATCGACGGCATCCTCCCCGCGATCGCCATCGAACAGAAGAACTCGGTGAAGAACGCGCGCTCGACGGTCGCGACCGCCACCGAGCTCGCAGATCACATCCGCCTCTTCATGACTTACGCGGGCGAGACGTGGTGCGGCGACTGCGGCATCGTCGTGCGCAAGGAGAATCCGGAGTCGATCACGACGCACATCCTCGACGCGATCGAAGGCAAGCGCGCGGTCGTCCTGGCACCGATCTTCTTCGACGCCTCGCATCGCCAGCTCGTCGTCGAGCAGCTCGTGAAGGCGGGCTTCTTTCGCGTCTGGATCGGCGGCGAGGTGCGCGATCTCAATGAGCTCGACATGAGCGGCTTCACGTCGCTCGAGCTCGTGATCACGCGACTGAAGGTCGATCGCGAGCGGCGCACACAGATCACCGAGGCGATCGAGCAGGCGTTCGAGTTGTCGAAGGGCAACGTGAACGTGCTGGAAGACAGCCCGGGCGAGAGCCCGGCAACGGCGTCTGAGTGGATCTCGCACCGCTTCACGTCGCACTTCGCGTGCAACAAGTGCGGCACGGAGTTCCTCGAGCCCACTCCGCACCTCTTCTCCTTCAACTCTCCCCTCGGCGCCTGCACGAACTGCCAGGGCTACGGCCGGATCATCGGCATCGACATGGAGAAGGTGATCCCTAACCGCGACCTGCGCCTCGACGAGCTGCCGGTCGCGCCGTGGAACTCCGCGGGCTACGAGGACTGCTACGAAGACCTCGAGAAATACGCGGCGAAGTACAAGCTGCGCCTCGACGTGCCGGTGAAGGACCTCACGAAGGAAGAGTGGGATGTGCTCTACACCGGGCGCGGAAAGTGGTACGGCATCAAGGGCTTCTTCGACTGGCTGGAGACGAAGAAATACAAGATCCACGTGCGCGTGAAGCTGGCGAAGTACCGCAGCTACGAGCCGTGTCCGGAGTGCCGCGGCTCGCGATTGAAGAGCGTCGCGAACAACGTGAAGTTCCGCGAGCTCACGATCGGCCAACTCTTCGGCATGGATGTGAAGACCGCGCGCCGCTTCTGGGAGTTCCTGGCGATGTCGAAGGAAGAGGAGGCGACGGCGGGACATCTTCGCCGCGAGATTCTCAATCGCCTCGTCTATCTCGATGAAGTCGGACTGTCGTACCTCACGCTCGATCGCCAGACGCGCACGCTCTCGGGCGGCGAGTCGCAGCGCATTAATCTCGCGGCGGCGCTCGGAAGCTCGCTGACGGAGACGATGTACGTGATCGACGAGCCGACGGTTGGACTGCACGCGCGCGACAGCGAGCGTCTGCTCGCGGTGCTGCGTCGCTTGAAGAACGCGGGGAACACGGTGGTGGTCGTCGAGCACGATCCGACGATCATCAGCGGCGCGGACTATCACGTGGAGATGGGACCGGGGGCGGGGGAGTTTGGGGGAGAGGTCACGCACATCGGCAGTCGCCCGTCACCCGGCGCGCTGCGCCAATCTCTTCCCGCGACGCGGGGCGAGGGACGGAGTGACGGGTCGATCCGCATCGTGAATGCGCGCGAGCACAACCTGCGGGGCGTGACGGTCGACATCCCGCTCGGACAACTCGTCGCGGTGACCGGCGTCTCCGGCTCGGGCAAGTCGACGCTCATCCGCAACTGTCTCTACAACCGCTACCAGCGCGACGTGCGCGGCGTCGCGGGACTGGAGACGGGCAAGGTCGACGCGCTGATCGGCACGGACCTCATCTACGACATGGAGTTCGTCGATCAATCGCCGATCGGCCGTTCCACGCGCTCGAATCCCGCGACGTACATCAAGGCGTGGGACGAGATCCGCAAGCTGCTGTCGGAGACGACCGCCGCGAAGCTGAACGGCGTGACCGCGGGCATGTTCTCGTTCAACACGACGGGCGGGCGCTGCGAGACATGTCAGGGCGCGGGCGTCGTGACGATCGACATGCAGTTCCTCGCGGACGTCGAAGTAGTCTGCGACAAATGCGACGGCCGCCGCTTCGGCGATCAGGTGATGAAGGTGACGTTCAAGGGCAAGAACGTGAACGACATCCTGGCGATGACGGTGGACGAGGCGGCGAAGTTTTTCGTGTCGAAGCGCATGCTGCTGAAGCGTCTCGACGCGCTCCGCTCCGTCGGCCTCGGCTACCTCCGCCTCGGACAATCGACCGACTCGCTGTCCGGCGGCGAGGCGCAGCGCCTGAAGCTCGCATCGTTCCTCGCGGAGAGCGCGAGCAAAGTCGAGAAGCCGCGCCTCTTCCTCTTCGACGAGCCGACGACGGGACTGCATCACACGGACGTCGACGTCTTGATCCGCACGTTCCGCGATCTGATCGACCGCGGGAACTCGGTGCTCGTGATCGAGCACAACACGCAGCTCATCGAGCACGCCGACTGGATCATCGACCTCGGTCCGGAGGGCGGCGATCAGGGCGGAGAGCTGGTGGGAGTGGGAACGCCGGAAGATCTGGCGGCGAACCCGCGCTCGATCACGGGAAGGTATTTGCGGACGGAACGCGCGGAAGCCGGCGCCGCGTAGAATCTCCCGCCAAATGAACGTTCGCGATCTCATCCAGCGGCGCGCGCCGCATCTCGCAGGCATCGCGTCGAACGACGTCGCGCTCGGCGCGGACGGGCTCGGGCTCGACTCGATCGCGATCGCAGAGGTGCTGGTCGACTGCGAGCGCCACTTCGGCGTGCGCGTCACCGATCTCCTGCTCGAAGGCGGACCGGTGACCGTCGCACGCATCGTGCAGCGCGTCGCCTCCGCCTCGTGAGTCTCGGCGCGCGCGTCACGCGCACACTGGGATCGCTCGCCGTGCACGCGCCGGCGCTCGCCTTTCGCGCGACGGACATGATCGCGGCGGTCGCGTGGCCGCGTGTTTCAGCCGCGGATGTGCAGCGTCTTTTTCCCGCGCTGACCGAGCGCGATGCGAAGCGCGCCGCGGCGCACGCGCGCAACAGCGAGATGCGCAATCACGTCGTGCTGGAGATGATGCTCGCGGGCGGCATGGACCCGTGCCGCGCGCTCGTCGCGCACGAGCCGCGCGTCGAGGCGATCGCATCGCCCGCCGTGCTCGGCACGTTTCACGTCGGCGCGCTTGCGGCGCTCGGTCCCGCGCTCGAGCGCGTGCCGGGACGCGTGCTCGTCATTCGTCGTGCGGCGCCGGTGACGAGCGTGAGGTCGCGACTCGAGCTGGAGATCATCGATGACGACGAGCAGCGTCGCGCGTTCGGCTTCGCGCGCGCGCTGGAATGGCTCGCGAGCGGACGTTCTGTCTTTCTGCCGCTCGATCCCGAGCAGGCCGTGCGCGTCGCGGTGCCGTTCTGCGCGCGCACGTTGCAGCTCGCGCGCGGACCGTTCG
>DATELS010000780.1:0-5975 GCA_035276365.1 Thermoanaerobaculia bacterium | reverse complement strand
CGCTCGCAAGCGACTACAGGTGCTGATCCCGCTCGTGCTGGTGATCATCTTCGCCATCCTCTACTTCACCCTGCACTCCGCCATCGAGGCGGGGCTGGTCATGCTCTCCGTTCCGTTCGCACTGATCGGCGGCGTGTATCTCATGTGGCTCTACGGCTTCAACTGGTCCGTCGCGGTGTGGGTCGGCTTCATCGCCCTGTACGGCGTGGCGGTGCAGACGGGCGTGGTGATGGTGCTCTACCTGCACGAGGCGCTCGACCGGAAAATGCTGGACGGCCGGGTGACGGTGCAGGAGATCTTCGAGGCCACGGTGGAGGGGGCGTTGCTGCGCGTGCGACCGAAGGTCATGACCGTCGCCACGACCGTCCTCGGCCTGATTCCGCTGCTGTGGGCGACCGGCGCGGGCTCGGACGTCATGAAGCCAATCGCCGTGCCGCTCATCGGCGGCATGGTCACATCGACCATTCACGTGCTGCTGGTGACGCCGATCATCTTCTTCATCGTCAAGCGGCACGAGCTGAAGCGCGGACGTCTCAAGCTGTCGGGCCTGCGCGCGACGGAGGAGCTGCAGGAGACGGATGACACACCGCAGACGGATCCGCGACTGGTGACCGTGGAGAACGTTCGCGAGGAAGAGGAGCCGTTGGCGGCGATCGACCGGCAGCCGGGGAGACCGAGGAAAAAGATGATTGCGATCGCCGCCATCGCCGCGTCGGTGGCGGCCGTCGTCTTCGCAGGGGTGATGCTCTTGCGCCGCTCCGAACGCGGCGTGCTCGATTCCGCTACCGCAGGCGGAGTCACGGTGACGATCGCAGCCGACGGACGCGACTCCTGGGAGCTCGTGTTCGCAGACGCGGCGTCGAAGGAGCCGGTGGCCGTCAGCGGCGTGTCGGCCGAGGCGGTGATGCCGGCCATGGGGTCGATGCCGCAGATGACCGAGCCGCTCACCATTGAAAAACGGGATGCGGAGCGGTATCGCGCTCGCGGCAATCTAATGAACGGCACGTGGCAGATCCGCATCCGATTCAACGGACCGGCCGGGCCCACGCAAGCATTGGTGGAGGTGAACGCATCATGACGCGCGCAATACTCGAGCCGAAGAAGAAGCGCGTCCACCGTCGCCTGCTGATCGCCTCGGCCGCCATCGCCGGGACGTTCGTCGCCGTCTATGTCGCCGCGGAGATGGACATGGCTCGGGAGCGCACCGCGCGCAGCTACCTCGGAGATCAGCTCTATACGGAGATTCGCGGCACCGGCGATCCGGTCGTGTTCCTGGCCGGCCTGCAGGGCTCAACGAAGTACTGGGGCCGCGCCTTCGATCCGCTCGCCGTCGAGCACCGCCTGATCTTCGTCGATGCCCTCGGCTTCGGCCGCTCGCCGTGGCCGCGCGACATCGCCTACACCCTCGACGACCAGGTGGCGGCGCTGCGTCGTACCCTCGTGGCGAAGGGAGCGACCGCGGACGTGACCCTCGTCGCGCACTCCTTCGGGACGATCATCGCCGCGAACTACGCCGCTCGCTTCCCGGACGAAGTCTCGCGCATCGTGCTCCTCGGCACGCCGATCTTCGCGAGCGAGCAGCAGGCCCGCGAGCGGATCCGCAACATGACCGCGCTCGGCGCGCTCTTCACCTTCAACCGACCGCTGGCGAACCTCGCGTGCATGACCATGTGCGCGTTCCGCCCGCTGCTCCGGCGCCTCCTCCCGCGGCTGCGTCCCGAGCTCGACCCCGACGTCGTCGCCGACTCTGTGCTGCACGACCTCCCCGCCGTCGATGGCTCAGTGAATCGCGTGCTGCTCACCGAACCGATTCAGAAGGCACTGCAGCGCGTCGGCGCGAAAGCGGTGCTCGTGCATGGGCGCGCCGATGCCGTGACTTCGATCGAGGACGCGCGGCGGGTGGCAAAGGAAACCGGAGCGGCGCTCATCGAGGTCGCCGGAAATCACCATCAATACTTTACCGACGGCGTGGAAACCATCCATCGCGCCGTCGACGGCCCGCAAAGGAGAACGTCATGAAGTCAGTCGTCGTCATCGCCCTCAGCCTTGTACTCGCCGCCTGCGGCAAAGAATCGCAGACCGTCGAACAACCTCCCGCCACACCCGCGCAGGAGACGGCTTCTGCCTCCGCCACGTCCGCGACCACGGCACAAGTCGCGTCGGAGCATACGATCGACGTCGCCGCGGAGTTCAGCCCCGCGTCGGTCACGATCCCGGCGAACACGGCCGTGCGACTGCATTTCCGTCGCAGCGACCAACCGACGTGCGCCGACGAGATCGTGCTGCCCGAGTTGAACCAGAAGAAGAAGATCGCCGCGAACGAGACCGTAACATTCGAGCTGCCGCCGCAGCAGGCGCGTACGCTCACCTTCGCCTGCGGCATGAACATGATGAAGGGCAGCGTCGTGGTGCAGTGATGCGCCGCCTCATTGCCATCCTCCTCTGCGCGTATGCGATGCATTTTGCCTGGGAGATGGCGCACGGCTCGCTGTTCGCGCCGATGGACCGCCTGCCGTTCTGGCAGGCCACGGCCTGGTGCGCGCGGGCGGCGGCTTGGGACGTCGTGATCAGCATCGCCGCATACCTCGCGGCGGCGCTGGCCGTTCGGCGGGCTCTCTGGATCCACCACTCCGCTCGCTGGCCCTACGCGATCTACTTCGCCGTCGGCCTCGGGATCACGATCGCGATCGAGCGTTGGGCCATCGCAGAAGACCGCTGGCAGTACCGCGAGGCAATGCAAACCATCGTGGGGATCGGGATCACGCCGCTGTTGCAGTGGGTCGTGATTCCGGCGGCGATACTCGGCATCGTGCGATGGATCGCGCGTAAGAGGGACGCGTGAATCGGAACCTACCGGCGGCAAGTCCGATCGCTAGTAGATCTTGACTCCAATCGTCAGGCCGATCGAGTGTGTGCCTTCGAACTCAGGCGCCTCCGCACCGTGTTTGTAGGACACGCCGACAGTGAAATCGTCCGCGATTCCGAAGTCGATTGCTGCGCTCAGGAGGTTCTTACGCTCCTCATCTTCGTTGGGTAGGTAGTAGCCGGTGTCAGAGAGGGTGATGGTCGCCGGAATGTTGAATCTCCTCTCGAACGCATCCAGCGTGATCTGCACCGTGATGTCGAGCCCGAGACGCACGACCGATTCGTCCGTTTTCGTGGTGTCATCGCGCTCGAGCGTTCGCCCGAAAGCAGCGATCACGGTCGGCTCCCACAAGCACGTTCCGAGGTGGCATTTGCGACCGTAGCCGGCGGAGAGCGCCGGGCTCACGATCGTCGACATCGCTTCGAGCAGCAGGTCGCGCGTGTCGAGATCCTGGTCGCCTTCCAGCTTCACGACATAGGTGTTAACGAAGCCGCGGCCACCGCCAAGCCCAAGCACCTGTTCGACGCCGCCAGCCAACCGGATGGCGGTATCGCTGTCGTCGTTGCTGTTGAGCACCGACTCCAGGTAGGCCGTCGGCTGGATGGTATTGCGCGCGCTGAACCGCTTCACCTTCTTCGGCTTCCACTGCAGCGCAAAGTCGGCGGTGTACGTGTTCTCGTTCTCCCCCGTGTCCTCATCCGGCGTTCGCACGAACGCGAACTTCGCAGGCTCCTTGGCGTTGTCGCCTTTCACGGTTTGCGTGAGCTTGATCGGATGATCGCCAACGAGCTGCGCGGCCGAGCGCGCGGTGCGGAACAACTGCACGTCACTGACGACCGGTGGGCATGTCGGTGTGCCGGCGGGACAATTCGCGATGACGCGCCAGTAATAACGCGTGTTCGGCTTCAGTGTTTCGTCGCCTTTCAGCGCGACTTCGTAGCTGACATTCGCGGCGTTGGCAGAATCGAACTTGACGTCCGTCGCGTCCTTCAGTGGCAGGAGTGCGAGCATGCTTTCGCTCGTACTCATCTCGACCGTGTAGGAGTTACGGCCCGGCTCGGGATCCCATTCGAGCTCGAGGCCGTCGATCGTCACCGATGCCTGATCGTCGATCGGACGCAACGGCCGCAGTTGGGCAAGCGCGACCTGTGCGAAGAAAACGAGCGTGATCCCGAGAACCGTCCTGCGCATCGTTTCCTCCTAGGCTGCGATACCGTTCGCGGTCTGAACCGACTCCCAAAGACTGTCGATGATGTCCCGAACCCTTTCCGCATCGGCGCATTGATCCGGACCGAAGTCATCGCCCACGCGGCAACCGCGCTGCTGCACGATGGTCACGAGATCGCCGGCCCACACTCGTCGCGCATTCGGGGTCGTCGGAATGTCGCTCGTGAAGTTGCTCCCCTCGGATGCGTTCGGAAAGCCGAGGCCGCGGATGTAAGTCAGAACGATGCGTGCGACATCGCCACGGCCGGCGATCGTGCACGCCGTCGCCTCTGCCGCGGGGCCCAAACTGACTCTGCGCCGCACCGCACGCGCCACTGCAACTCCTGCAACCGTGGCAAGAGCGGTAGCTGCGGCAATCGCCGCCGCGCGCACGCGCTTGCTCCATGACCGGATCAGCGGTCTTTTAGCTCTCGCGGGCGACGGTCTCTTCGCAGCAGTCCTTCTTGCAGCATTCTTCTTCGCAGAAGTCTTCTTCGCCGATCCCTTCTTCGCAGAGCTCTTCTTCGAATCGCGCTTCGCGCTCGCCATTGCTGCCCTCCGTGTTGATCCGCTTAGTAAGGAGGGACACGGATGGCTAGTTTCCCTACCATTCGAATAATCCTCGCGTGAACAGGAGGATGGCCGAAGCGAAGCGCGCGACTCCGCGCGCTCAACCGATCAGTTGTGCGAGTGGCATGTCATCGTCCGCCTCATCGATCGCACGAGAGACGGTCGGCGTGATGGCGAGCTCGAACTTCAGTGTATTGAGAACGCGTTTGATGTCACGTACGGTGTAGGCTTCCGAAAGTACTGGATTCGCCCGCAAAAACTCCTCGAGGTCGGGATCATTCTTTTCGGCAAAGCTCGCGAAACGACGCGCGAGCGTACGCTGTTCATGCGGCGTGATCCCGTCCGTATCGGCCGGTGGCGGCTGGATGAAGGTCCGCAGCTGCTCTTCCGCAAACTCGGGATCCGTCCGCAGCCTCTCAAGGTAACGTTTCTTATCGTAAACCTTGCCTGAAAGGTCCGCGTAAGCCGCGCCGTCATCGCTGAACGTCTCCGCGATCTTTCCAAACGCTGCTTCGAGCACATCCTCCGCGGTTTTCTGGGCCACGATACAAGTCTCCCTGTTAGTGTAATGTAAGGCTGTCCGCGAGAATTGCAAGCGTTCCCGCGATGCTCACTGCCTCAGCGTCCCCACGAGAGGACAGGTCTCTAAAGTAGGCAATCCGCTCGGTAAGTGGCTTTTTGAGGTGCGCAAGCGTTACGCCAGCGCCACGGCTCACGGTAACGCGTACCAGGTCGTCGACGGCTTGAGCAACCGCCTTTTCGGAGCGCGAGCTCTGCGGATACCAAAAGAGACTTTCACGAAAGCCGATGAAGCGGTGCACTCCGCTTGCGACCGCTGCCGGACCGAGCCGCTTCGCGGAAAGGCATGCGACCGCGAGCACGACGGTTGGCCCGAGCGCATTTGCGTCGGGAATGCCGAGAATGCTGCGCTTGACCTGGGGTGGATCGAAGCCGGTCCCGGCACATTCGATCCAAGCGTCGTCCTGGCCGTGTCCAAAATAGAAGACCATTTCCGCACTGCCGCTCGATGCACGAATGACGGCAACGGTAATCGCAGCGCCTTGGTGATTCGTGAACGTGTGCCGCGCGAGCGCGGCCAAGCCCCAATCGGCGACACGATCGGCAGCGTAGTCGCCCCGCGGCGTGAGCGCGATGATCGTCATCGTCTAAGTACCTGTCGTGGCCGTCGCGGTTGTCGTGGTTGTTCCTCCGGCAGGTGCACCTGCCCCGCCCGACGGGTCGGTCAGCGCGTCGATGCCGGCCGCGGCCGCGAAGAGGACGATCGCGTTGATCAACGCGATCGCGATCCCGATCTGTTTCTGTCGTGGTGTCA
>DATELS010000779.1:0-5070 GCA_035276365.1 Thermoanaerobaculia bacterium | reverse complement strand
GGGAGCTCGCGGACGCGGCGAGCATCGAGCGCATGCATCAACGCGCTCGTGAACTCCTGCGCGACGCCGGCTTCCTGCACGAGAACAATCCCGACCGCATCTACGACGACCTGCGCGCGATCGCCGCCCGCGCCGACCTCGACGCCCGCGAGGTCACCATCCTCCTCGGCGTCATCCGACAGATCGAGTGGAGGATTCGGACAGCGTCGGATGCGAGCCGTTGAGGCATTCGGTGATGATCTCGATGAACGTGTCGAGATCGAACGGCTTCAGGATCGAGTTGCACACCGCATCCGCCGGAATCTTCTCGACGCCGCGTTTGCCCGCGGCGGTGAAGACGACGATGTGCGGACGCTGCTCGGGATATCGTTTGCCGATTTCTTCGATGAACTCGTAGCCGTTGAGGCGCGGCATCATCAGATCGAGGAGGACGAGATCGTATCCGCCGTTCTGCTGCAGTTTCTCGAGCCCGGCCGCGCCATCCTCGGCCAGCTCGACGTCGAACTTCATGCGACGCAACACGGCCTGCAGCAGCACGCGAATGGCGAGGTCGTCGTCGATGACGAGAATCCGTCGTCCGCTTCCGTCGAGTTTGTGTACAGGCATCTTGCTGACTCGGCTCTACGCAAAACGTATACCGGCCTGAGGTGTTGCTGTTTCCAGAAAGAGTAAGACTTTCGTGACCCATCCGACAAGCGATCTTGCAGCTCGCGCAACCCCAGCCGTATTCGGCTTCCGGCCGTGGGTGCGCCGTGCAGGCGCGTCGATCGTGATCGTCGCCGCCGCGCTGACCGCGGCGATCGCAGCGACGCTGATCCTCGTTCCGTCGTCGCGCTACGGATGGGTGGGCGAGCCGTTCGTGTGGGCATACATCGCGACGCTGTGGCTCGGCGGCGCGAAAGTATGGCTCGGCACACGACGCGCGATCGCCGAGTTGCGCGACGACACGCTCACGCTGCGCCCGCTGCACCAGTTCCGCACGCGCGTCGTGCGGTGGGACGACCTCCGCGGCACGGAGCAGATGATCGGCGGCGATCGCCTGATCGTCTACTTCGACACGCCGCGCGGCCTGCGCTTCGTCGCGCTGAACCTGAATCTCGTGAAAGGCCGCCGCGAGTTTCTGACGCTGCTCGACGCGCGCCTGCGCGCGCTGGGATGCGAGGAGAGGGTAGTGGAACGGTCGCGCTACCTGACGCGCGTCACTCCACCACCACCTCCCCCAACTCCACTTCCGGATACTTCATCCCCAACCCCTCCAGCGCATCCACGATGACCGAGCCGACGACGTAGTTCCGGTACCACTTCGCATTCGCGGGCACGACGTACCACGGCGCCCACTCCGTCGACGTCTTCGACAGCACGTCTTCGTACGCCTTCTGATACTCCGGCCAGAGCTTGCGCTCTTCGAGGTCGCCGTGCTGGAACTTCCAGCGCTTCGTCGGATCGGCGACGCGCGCCTCGAGCCGCTCCTTCTGCTCGTCCTTGCTGATGTTGAGGAAGAACTTGAGGATGATCGTCCCGTTCTCCGCGAGCATACGCTCGAAGTCGTTGATCTGCGCGTAGCGCTTCTCCCACACGTCCTTCGGCACGAGGTCGTGCACGCGCACGACCAGCACGTCTTCGTAGTGGCTGCGGTTGAACACGACGACCTCGCCCGCGGCCGGCGCCTGCGCGTGCACGCGCCAGAGGTAGTCGTGATCGAGCTCGACGCTCGTCGGCTTCTTGAACGAGACCACGCGCACGCCGATCGGATCGAAGCCGCCCATCACGTGCTCGATCGTCCCGTCCTTGCCCGACGTGTCCATGCCCTGCAGGATCACCAGCACCTTGTGCTGATGTCCGGCGAAGAGTAGCTCCTGCAACTCGTCGAGTCGCGCGACGAGCTTCTCGCTCTTCTCTTTCGTCTTCTCCTTCCCACCTCGGGCGAGCGAGGTGTCGTCGGGATCGAAGTCGCGGAGGCGGATTTTGCGCGGCGCGTCGATGCGGTATTTCTTCATCGCACAATCATTACACTACGCCGCGCATGAAGCCGAAGTCCGAGATCGAGAAACTGCGCGCGGAGCTCGAGCGCCACAACCGCCTCTACTACCTCGAGGCCAAGCCGGAGATCAGCGACTACGACTTCGACCAGATGCTCCGCCGCCTCGCGGAGCTGGAAGAAAAGCATCCCGAGTTTCGCGATCCGAACTCGCCGACGCAGCGCGTCGGCGGCGCGCCCATCGACAGCTTTCCGACCGTCACGCACGACCCGCCGATGCTGTCGATCGAGAACGCGTACTCGCTCGACGAGCTCCGCGAGTGGCACGAGCGCGTCCTCCGCGGCCTCGGCAAAGAAGAAGTCGAATACGAAGCCGAGCTGAAAATCGACGGCGTGTCGATCTCGCTCCTCTACGAAAAAGGAGCCCTCACACGCGGCGCGACGCGCGGCGACGGCGTGCACGGCGACGACGTCACTCCGAACGTGCGCACGGTGCGCGCGCTGCCGCTGAAGATCGATCCGCGCTTCGATCGCCTCGAAGTGCGCGGCGAGATCTACATCGCGAAGTCCGACTTCGCGAAATACAACGAGTCGCTCGAAGAGGCGGGACTCGAGCCGCTCGCGAATCCGCGCAACGCCGCCGCGGGCGCGCTGCGGCAGAAGGATCCGAAGCAGGTCGCGCAGAAGAAGCTGAGCGCGTATCTCTATCACCTCGTCTCCGCGGACGATCTCCGCGTCGCGTCGCAGACCGCGGCGTACGAGCTCCTCGACGACCTCGGATTTCCCACGAATCCGCAGCGCGCGCTCTGTCCGACGCTCGCCGACGTCGAAGAGTTCATCGAGCACTGGCGCGAGCACCGGCACGACCTCGCGTTCGAGATCGACGGCATCGTCGTGAAGGTGAATCGCCGCGAGGAGCAGCTCGAGCTCGGCGCGACGTCGAAGGCGCCGCGCTGGATCGTCGCGTTCAAGTATCCGCCCGAGGCGGCGGAGACGGTCGTGAGGAAGATGAATTACTACGTCGGGCGCACCGGCACCGTCACTCCCGTCGCCGAGTTCGATCCGGTGCGCATCGGCGGGACGAAAGTCGTCAACGCGTCGCTGCACAACTTCGACGAGCTCGCGCGCAAGGACGTGCGCATCGGCGACACGATCGTTGTCGAAAAAGGCGGCGACATCATCCCGAAAGTCGTCGACGTGCTCACGGACAAACGCCTGCGCGGCGCCAAGAAGATCGAGCCGCCGGAGACGTGTCCCGTCTGCGGCGAGCCACTGCACAAGTTCGAGGATGAAGTCGCGGTGCGCTGCATCAATCAGGGCTGCCCCGCGATCGTGCTGCAGTCGATCACGCACTTCGCCTCGCGCAAAGCCATGGACATCGAAGGCCTCGGCGACGAGACGGTGAAGGCGCTGCTCGACGCGAACCTCGTCACCGACACGGCATCGATCTACGAGCTGACGTGGGAGCCGGTCGCGGCGCTCGAGCGGAAAGGGGAGAAGTCGGCGAAGAAGCTGATCGAGAACATCGAGGCCTCGAAGACGAACGAGCTGGCGCGACTCATCTTCGGCCTCGGCATCCGCTTCGTCGGCGAGCGCGCGGCGAAGATTCTCGCGTCGCACTTTCGCTCGATCGACGCGCTCATGGACGCGAAGTCGGAGGAGCTCGTCGAGATCAACGAGATCGGCCCGAAGGTCGCGGAGTCGATCACGTTCTACTTCTCCGTCCCCGCCAACCGCGACCGCATCGAGAAGATGAAGCGCCTCGGCGTCGCCCCGAAGCACATCGCGGTGGCGACGGGCGACCGCCTCGCGGGCAAAACGGTCGTCGTCACCGGCACGCTCACGCGCTTCTCGCGCGAGGAGATCCACAAGCTCATCGAGCGCGAAGGCGGGAAACCCGGATCGTCGGTGTCGTCGAAGACGAGCTACGTCGTCGCGGGCGAAGCGGCCGGCTCGAAGCTGGAGAAAGCGAACTCCCTCGGCGTCCCGGTGCTGACGGAGGACGAGTTTCTCGCGCTGATCAGCGACTGATGTCCATCTTGCGCAGCTCGCGTCCATCGGAGGCGAACTGCCGCAGCATGCGTGCCCCGCGGTCGGCGATCCATGTCGTGCCGTCGCGTGCGACCGCGACGCCGACCGGCTCTTTGAACGTCGAGTTCTGCGCGAACAGGCGCAGCGTGACTTTCGGCGAGCGCACGTCGCCCATCCACACGCGCGCCTTTGCGGAGTCGGTGACGAAGAGGCGGCCGTTGCCGTCGAGCGTCATGGCCGACGGTGCGGCGACGGTTCCCGTGTCGACGAGCACTTCGACGACCGGCTTGTCGATCGGCACCGAGAGGATGCGGCCTTTCTGGACGTCCGCGACGATCAGCCGTTTGCGCGCCGCGTCGACGACCAGCGGTCCGACCGCGCCGACGTTCGGGATGCGGAAGAGGCGCGCGAACGCGGGACGCGCGGAGCGCAGGTCGAGTCGAAATACGTCGCCGCTTCTGCCGTCCGCGCAGTACACGATTTGATTCGCGACGTCGAACGTGAGACCGGTCGGCGCGGTTCCGTAGCCGCCGATCGGCCAACTGCCGATGCGCCGCCCGTTGTCGCCCCAGCGCTCCACGCGCGCGTTCGGATCGCCGGCGCGCAGCGAGCCGACGAGCGCGATGAAATACGTGTTGCCGTCCGTCGTCAGCTCCGATGGCTCGAGCGTGCCGAAGTCCTTCACGAGCTGCGTCGAGCGCGGGCCGTCGTACTTCCACAGCCCGTGATACCGCGAGAGCACGGCGACGCTGCCGTCGTTCATCGCCTGCACGGCGATCGGTTCGATCGCCTGCGCGGACGCGCACACGAACACGAGCACGAGCGAAACGAGCGCGCTACGCAGTCTCATTCTTTTTCGCTCCGCCTTTCCAAAGATCGGACTCGAGGAAGTCGCGGAACTTCTCGAGGCTGCGATAGCCGGTGAGACCCATGATCACGCCGATCAGCGCCGCGGTCGGAAGCTGGAACGGATCGAAGTCGATGCTGAGGATGCGCAGCTCGCTGCGGTTCGCCTTGAGCACCATCGAGATGAACTCGACGAGGATCGCCGTGATCGCCGC
>DATELS010000778.1:0-3914 GCA_035276365.1 Thermoanaerobaculia bacterium | reverse complement strand
TCGTCCTCGGGATTGAGGCCGTACGTCTTCGCGAAGCAGCCGTTCTCGGTCACGTAGATGCGGCCGTCGGCCATCCACGCGACGAAGTCGTCCTGCACGGGTAGAGAGTCGTTCTGGCGCGTGAAGGTCGTGGTCGTCTTGCCGGTACCTGACAAACCGACGGTCAGGCAGACCTTGTCGCCGCTCGCGGTCGGGATGATTTTGCAGCCGGCGTGCAGCGGGAGGCCGCCGCGGTCGTACACGAGCTTGTTCCACATGCGCAGGCCGCCCTTCTTCGACTCGCCGAAGTAGTCCGAGTTGAAGACGCGCGTGATGTTGTTCTCGAGGTCGACCGCGATGAGCCGCTCGTCGGGATAGCCGTCGGCCTTGAGGTTGGGCGTGTAGATGACGGTGAGCGTCGGCTGGAAGCTCGCGATTTCCTCGGTCGTCGCGGGGTAATAGAGGATGTGCTGCATGGCCGCGATGTTGGCGTTGGCTTTCTCGATGATGAGACGCGCCGCGACGCGGAACTCGGGATCGTTGCCGATGAAGCCTTCGACGACGAGCATGTCGTGCTGTCGGATGTAGTCGTTCTGCAGTTGCGCGACGCGCTCATATTCCGCCCGGCTGATCGTCTGATCCGAATGCTCCTCGGGGCGATCGGTGACGACGAACGTCGACAGCTTCGAGCGCGAGACGACGCGCGTGGCGACGTTGAGGTTCCCGAACTCGGTGCGGCGCGCATTCGGCATCTGCGACGCGAACTGGCGGAGCTGCTCGGGCGTCGGATTCCACACCACCGATTTCGGCTCGACCGGCAGCGTCTTCGCGCGATTCTCGGTGTGGTGCGCGGCCCCGCGCGCGGGAACCGGATTCGTAGCGGTCACCATTTCGCTCATACAGGAGTCCTTCTTCAGTTTGAGATTTGGTGCGTCTCGGTGGCGGACGCAAAGATCGCGCCGGAGGGCGCCGATTCTACAGCAAAATACCGCCATGCCGGACTTTGCCGCAGTCACTCTCCACGCCCTCCGCAGCCGCATGACCGGCGTCTTCCCGGCGCAGGTCCGCGCGGCGATCGCAGACCTCTCGGACGAGCAGCTCTGGTGGCGCCCGAACGAGTCGTCGAACTCGATCGGCAATCTGATTTTGCACCTGACGGGCTCGCTCAATCTCTATCTCAACCGCAACATCGGCGGCATCGCGTACGAGCGCGACCGCGCCGCGGAGTTCGCGCAGCGCGAAGCGGTTCCGAAAGCGGAGCTGCTGGCGAAGTTCGATGACATGGTCGCGCGCGCGGAGCGCACGTTCGACGCGCTGACGTTCGAGAAACTCGGCGAGGCGTCGCCGGAGCCCGGGATGTACGACCTCGTGATCGAGGACGTGATCAACGCGCTCGCGCATTTCTCGACGCACGTTGGCCAGATTCTCTGGATCGCGAAGTCGGTCACGGACGCGAGCATGAACGACGTCTGGATGAAGTCGCACCGCCGCGAAGGCGCGTGGAAGAAGCCTCAGTGAATCGCGCGGCGCAAACGCTCTTCGAGCTGCGCGGTGGCCGGCGCGCGCCGGCGCTCGACCGGTAGCGACTCGATGGCGTCGAGCGCCGCGCGATACGCCGCCCGCGCCTCATCCTCGCGCTTCGCCGCAACGAGGACATCTCCGCGACGCGCGAGCCAACTCTCCTTGCGCACCGCGGACGCGGCGGCCGCATCGATGCGCCGCAACGCGCCGTCGTAGTTGCGCGACGCGAGCTCGAGATCGATCGCGGCAAGCTGCAGCGCGATGACGTTAGGGAGGCGGTCGAGGAGTGCGAGCGCGTCGCGTGTGCGTCCCGCCGCGCTGAGCGCGCGCGCGGACTCGACGAGCAAATCGGGATCCGGCGCCTCGGTCAACTTCACCGCCGCCTCGAACTCCCCCGCCGCCTCGGCCGCGCGTCCGCTGGCAACGAGAGCGCGCGCGAGGGCGATGCGCCCGCGGAAGTCGTCCGCATGCTGCTTCGCATAGCGACGCAGCGGCACGAGCGCCGCTTTTGCGCGTCCGGAGTCCGTGAGCATCATGCCCAGCGCCAGATCGACGCCTTGCAGCGACGGCTGAAGCCTTCGCGCCGCTTCGTAGTCGCGCGCCGCGAGGTCCCACTCATGATGCAGCCGATACAACTCGCCGCGCTTGAGATAGAGCACCGCGTCTTGCGGCTGCGCTGCGATGCGCCGCGTGAGCTCCGCGAGCTGCTCGTGCAGCCCTTCATGCGCGAAGAGCGGCAGCGCGACGCACAGCGCGAGGAGGACTCGTTTCATGGCGCGCTCACCGTGATCGTCACCGCGACGCTGTCCACCGACCCGCACCCGCTCGTGACGCGCACGGAGTACGTGGCGGTCGCCCCCGGCGTGACGGTGAGGAAATCATTCGTCTCGCCGCTCAACGGCTGCGCGCCGGCGTACCACTGATACGTGAGCGTGGATGCACCAATGGCCGCGACGTGCAACGTGGCCGTCCCGCCGCTTGCGATCGTGACGGATTGCGGCTGCTTCACGATGGTCGGCGTGCTCGTGCAGGTCTCCAGCGTCGTGGCCGTCGCGGTGTTCGAAGGCAACGAGGTGTCGGTGGCGTTGAACGCGATCACGCGGTAGGTGTAAGTCCCTGTGACGTTCGTATCGGCGTACGCATTCGCATTCGCCGCAAGCTGCGCGATCTGCGCAAAGTTTGTGCACGACGCGCCCGCGCAGCGTTCGACGCGATAGCCGGTCTCGTTCGTCGCGACGTCCGTCCACGCGAGGTTGATCTGCGTCGACGACGCCGCTGTCGCGGAGAGATTCGTCGGCGTCGCGGGCGGCGTGAGCGTCGTGGCGGATGCACTGTTCGAAGGCGCGGAAGTGTCAGTCGCGTTGAACGCGATCACGCGGTACGTGTAAGTGCCGGTGACGCTATCGGAGTACGAATTCGCGTTCGCGCCGAGTTGCGCGATCTGCGCGAAGTTCGTACACGACGCTCCCGCGCATCGCTCGACGCGATACCCCGTCTCGTTCGTCGCGGCGTCCGTCCACGCGAGATTGATTTGCGTGGAAGAGGCGGCGGTCGCGGAGAGGCCGGTCGGTGTGGCAACAGGTGTGAGCGTGGTCGCGGAGGCGGTGTTAGAAGGCGAAGACGTGTCGGTCGCGTTGAATGCGATCACGCGATACGTGTAAGTGCCGGTGACGCTATCGGAGTACGCATTCGCGTTCGGCCCAAGCTGCACGATCTCCGCGAAGTTTGTGCAAGACGCTCCCGCGCAGCGCTCGACGCGATAGCCCGTCTCGTTCGTCGCCACGTCCGTCCAAGCGAGATTGATTTGCGTGGACGAGGCCGCAGTCGCGGAGAGGCCGGTTGGCGTCGCGACCGGAGCAAGTGTTGTGGCGGTCGCGGTGTTCGATGGCGCCGACGTGTCGGTCGCGTTGAACGCGATCACGCGATACGTGTAAGTGCCAGTAACGCTATCGGAATATGCATTGGCGTTTGCCGCAAGCTGCGCGATCTGCGCGAAGTTCGTGCACGAGGCGCCCGCGCAGCGCTCGACGCGATAACCCGTCTCGTTCGTCGCAGCATCCGTCCACGCGAGATTGATCTGCGTGGAAGAGGCGGCGGTCGCGGAGAGGCTGGTCGGCGTCGCAACAGGTGCCAGTGTTGTGGCAGTCGCGGTGTTTGAAGGCGAAGACGTGTCGGTCGTGTTGAATGCGATCACGCGGTACGTGTAAGTGCCGGTGACGCTATCGGAGTACGAATTCGAGTTCGCCGCGAGCTGCGCGATCTGCGCGAAATTCGTGCAGGACGCTCCCGTGCACCGCTCGACGCGATAGCCGGTTTCGTTCGTCGCCGCGTCGGTCCACGCGAGATTGATCTGCGTCGATGACGCAGCCGTCGCGGAGAGCCTCGTCGGCGTGGCAACAGGTGCCAGCGTCGTC
>DATELS010000777.1:0-5957 GCA_035276365.1 Thermoanaerobaculia bacterium | reverse complement strand
GTGGCGATACCGAAGATCTTCTGGATCTTCTTGATGATCCGGACGACGCGCTCCGGAACATTGATATCCCGATGGTCACGTGGCGCGGCTGACAGGACCACGCCGAACGGCAAAGATAGAGCTGTCGCAAGGACTAGCGTTGCAACGCGACGACAAATTACCTTCATACGCCCTCCTAAGGCTGAGATGGGAGGGCGCGCCCTTGCCTAGGGAGTGACGCAGAAGGTCAAATCCCTACCTCGAACTTGAGAATCAGCCTCAAATAGGCGGAGGCGCGAAGAGAACGGTGTCGTCCGTTGGCAACCGCCGAAGAAACTCGCGAACGTGTCTCGCCATGATCGGAGTTGCGGTCTTTTCCCGAACAGCTTCGTGAATGTAAGCGAGCGCGGTCAACGCTCGCGCACCATACGCGATGCCAGCCTTCGTGAAGCGCGCAATCGCTTCGCGGCAGATCTCCTCCACGCGACTGAACTCGCCTCGAGCGAGAAGTAGTTCTGCAATATCGAGTCCGATGACCGCTGCCTCGCTGTTCATTTCGAGCCGGTCGAAGTCCGCCTTTAGGATTTGGAAGCGCTCGAGCGCCTCATCCAAGCGTCTGGTCGTGACGAAAATCGAGGCGATGTTCCAGCGCATGCGTGCGGACTCAGTTGGTACGCCGAGGTCTTCAAACAATGCCGCAGCGATGCCGAGGTACTGAATCGCTTCATCAAGACGAGCGAGTTTCCAGTAACAGTGTCCGAGGTTCGCGTAGATGCGGGCATGCGTGTCGACGTCGTTGGAAAGTCTTACAGCGACCTCGATACCCTCCAGAATCGCTGCGGCTTCCGAATAACGGCCGGAAGTAAAAAGCAGATGGACTTCGGCCAGCTTCGCGGTAGCCATCCGGTTGATGTCTTCGTACCAGCCGAACGTTTCTGCGCCGCGCTTCGC
Source organism: Thermoanaerobaculia bacterium (assembly GCA_035276365.1). GTDB lineage: Bacteria > Acidobacteriota > Thermoanaerobaculia > Gp7-AA8 > Gp7-AA8 > QHVT01. The sequence continues at coordinate 5,027 of DATELS010000777.1, read as the reverse complement.
GGCGGCAGCAGCCGCTCCAAAGTCTTCCGTCGCACGGAGAATCAGTGCGCGAATGACATCGACTCGAGCACGCTCGTACTCGTCTACAACGCAGTTCGCAAACGACTTCTCAGCACGATCGGCCGCCACCAGCGCTTCCGCGAATCGACCAACGTAATACAAGCTGAAAGATCGCTCACGCCAGCTTGTTCCACGGACGCGCGCCACCGTATCCGACGCGTATGCCGTCCCGTCCAAATGCTCCGCCACCTCCACCGCCAGCGCGGTCATCTCGACTGCGTCCGGGGGCATGGTGTCGACGGCGCGGGAGGCGGCGGCGACGAGTTTCCGGACGGTGCCGGCCGTGCGGTACTCGGGGTGGGCGGCGAGGTTGGCCATCCATGTTTCGCGCGGACCGGCCAGCAGGTCGCGTAGGTACGCCTCGGCGCGCGTGTCTTCGTCGGCGATTTGGTTGGCGAAGGCGCGGAGATTCGCGATCGTCGATGCGACCGGCGCGTCGGCGAGGGGGCGCGTGTCCCAGACCGCGGCGTCGCGCAGCGTGTGGGCGACGGAGCGGACCGACTGCAGTTTCGCGCTGCAGGCCGTGCACGACGGGAGGTGCGTGTCCGACGCCGCCAGGTTCGACTCCAGTAGGGCGATCAGCGCCTCGTCGTTGTAGTGGCGGTCCGTCATCATGGCGTCCCGTCCTTCGTCGTCACCGACGTGATGCTGAGGTAGATCTCTCTCGCGCGCTTGAGGCAGTTGTGAATCAGCTTCTCCGCGTAGCGGTTCGTCGTCTCGAGCTCGCGCGCGACGTCGCTCGCCGACCGGCCTTCGAAGTAGTGCAGCCACAGCGTCTCGCGGCAGCGCGGCTGGAGGTAGTTCAGCGCCTGATGCACCGTCATGCGCATCGTGTACTGCTCGGCGAGTCCCTGCGACGTCGGGTCGCAGTGATCGACGAAATTCTCTGGCAGCGACTCCGTGCGTCCCTGCGAGCGCCAGTAGTGCCGGCTCGCGTTGCACATCGCCGCGACGAGCCAGGCGCGGATGTTGTCGATCTTCGTCGAGTTCTGAAGGAACGAGAGGAAGACTTCCTGGATCAGATTCTCCGCGTCGCAGTCGGGGATGCGGAACTTCCGGCAGGCCACGAAGAGGAGGAGGCTGCGATGCTCGACGTAGAGCGTCTCCACCTCGTCCGCCGCGCTGGAGGGAGGATGCGGAACGCCGGCAGGCGCGGTTTCGGCTTGCGCCCGCGGCGGCTTCTCGCCGCGGCCGCGAGCGCCGCCAGCCGCGGCGTCATTCGCGTTTGGTTCCAGCACGGCAGCCTTTCCCTCTCTTGTTCGCTCGGCGGACCGTCGCAGATGAGTGGACTTTAGACCCATGGCACCTTACCACGTTTCTGCCCTGGAGGCGATTCCCGAAAGAAAGCATTCCCTACAGACGGCCGATGTTGCGGACACCTAAGGATCCCTTGATTCAATTCGGATTTTCCGGACTTATGGACATGATCGCACGAAACGGGGCTTCGATGCTATCCTCCGCCGTCGCGATGAATGCCGATGACAACCGCCGCATCGTCGACGACCACTGGTCGTCCTCGATCGTCCCCACCCTCCAGCAGTACATCCGCATCCCCAACCAGTCGCCGCTCTTCGATCCCGACTGGAGGCGCAACGGCCACATGCATCAGGCGGTCGCGCTCGCAAAGCAGTGGGTGGAGGCACAGGGCATCAACGGCCTGACCATCGAAGTGCACGAGGTCGCCGACCGCACTCCCGTCATCTTCATGGAGATCGAAGGCGACGAGTCGTCGACGGTCCTGATGTACGGACATCTCGACAAACAACCGGCGATGGTCGGATGGGAAGACGGACTCGGACCGTGGACGCCCGTCCTGCGCGACGGCAAGCTGTACGGACGCGGCGGCGCGGATGACGGCTACGCGATCTTCGCGACGATCTCCTCCATCCGCTCGCTGCAGCAGCGCAAGATCGCGCACTCGCGCATCGTCGTGCTCATCGAGTGTTGCGAGGAGAGCGGCTCGACCGATCTTCCGACGTACATCGAGCTGCTCGCCGATCGCATCGGCACGCCGCGACTCGTGATCTGTCTCGACTCCGGCTGCGGCAACTACGATCAACTGTGGATGACGACGTCGCTCCGCGGCTCGATCGTCGGCAACCTCACCGCGGAAGTCCTCACCGAAGGCGTGCACTCCGGCGACGCGAGCGGCATCGTCCCCTCGAGCTTCCGCGTGCTGCGCATTCTTCTCGATCGTCTCGAGGACGCGAAGACGGGCGACATCATCCCGGAGTGGCTGCACGTCGAAGTCCCGTCCGAGCGTCTCGCTGAAGCCCAGGCCACCGCCCGCGTCCTCGGCGACGAAGTGTGGAGCAAGTTCCCGTTCTCCGACGGAGTGCAGCCGCTGACAAAGGATCCGCTGGAGCTGCTGCTGAATCGCACGTGGCGTCCCGCGCTCGCGTACACCGCGCAGGGCGGATTTCCCGATCTCGTGCAGGGCGGCAACGTGCTGCGTCCGAAGACCGCGCTCAAGCTCTCGCTGCGCATCCCGCCGTCCCTCGACGCGACGGAGCTCGACCGCAAGTTGAAAGAGCTGCTCGAAAGCGATCCGCCGTACGGCGCGCGCGTCACGTTCGAGCCGGAAAAGGGCGGCGCGGGTTGGGTCGCGCCCGAGATCGCGCCTTGGCTCTCGCAATCCGTCGAAGCCGCGTCGCAGAAGTACTACGGTAAGCAGGCCATGACGTTCGGCGAAGGCGGCTCGATTCCCTTCATGGGCATGCTCGGCGCGCGCTTCCCCACCGCCCAGTTCCTCATCACCGGCGTTCTCGGACCGCAGAGCAATGCCCACGGTCCGAACGAGTTCCTGCACGTCGAGTACGCGAAGAAGCTGACCGCGTGCGTCGCGCAGGTGCTCGAAGACGAGCGCAAGTCCGCGTAACCGCTACGCGTGTCCGCCCGCGTATTTTTTCTCTCCCGCCTCGATGCGGAACGGCATCCGCTTCTGCGCGGGCGGGAGAGGGCACGTGGCGTACGGCGTGAACGCGCACGGCGGGTTGTACGCCTTGTTGAAGTCGACAATCACCTTCCCGTCCGGACCGGGCTTCTTCGCGTAGAGATAGCGCCCGGCGCCGTACGTCGCGTCCTTGCTCGTCGCGTCGCGGAAGATGATGAACAGCTCGTCCGTCCCCTCTTCGAGAATCGGATCGATGCGGTACTCCTTATCGTCGACCGTGAACACGAGCGCGCCCGGTGAGTCGCTGTTCTCGAGACGACCGGTGATGTCCATGATCGGGATCTTCTTCATCGGCTGATACGGCTCGAACTTCGCCTCGACGCGCCACCGCGGATCGATCGGAAAGTACTCGAGGCCTTTGAAGTGCGTGCGCGTCTCCGCGTTCGCGTCCTTCACGCGCAGCGCGTAACGCCGACCGCGCTTGATGACCTGAAACTGCACCGTGCCGGCCTGCACGATCGTCGGTCCGGTCGGCTGCGAGTCGTCGAGCAGCGTGACGGGACCCGTCACGGGCTTCCCTTGGATCGTCATCGGCACGCTCGGCGTCTCCAGCGTCGCGACGCCCGACTTCATCTCGATCTTCGCCGGCGGCACGGTGTACGTGTTCTCTCCCTCGTTCATCCAATGCAGTCCGACGAGGGAGAGCCAGCCGTTCTCTTTCAGCAGATTCTTCGCGCGATTCTGCTGCCATTCCGTCACTTCTTTGACGTGCTCCGGCGTCGGCGCGGCGTGTTCTTTCTTGCAGGAGGTGAACACGAGAACGGCAACGCAGATCGCGATCAGCGGTTTCATGCGGCTAGCATAGCGCCCGAGTGGTTTTCATTTCGCGAACAACGGTGTCAAAGATTCGTGGCCGAAGTCGCCCCATTTCCGGCACCCGAGGCGGAGCGTGAGGTGAGCAACCCCGCGCCGTGGAATGAGGAGCGCACGCTTCTCGCAGCCGTTCGTGCGGGCGATGCCGCGGCCGCGGAGGAACTGGTCGAGCGAACGTACTCGGCCGTATATGCATCGATTTACCGGCTGTGCGGAGACAGCGATCTCGCGGCCGACCTGACACAGGAGACGTATCAGAAAGCATGGGGCGCACTGAAGGGATTCGACGGGCGCTCGCAACTCTTTACCTGGCTTTACCGTATCGCCTACACGACGTTTCTCAACCACGTCCGGCGTCCTCGGCGCATGACTTCGCTCGACGAGCCGGACGCGATCGATGTACGAGATGAGAGTCCGCGAGTCGACGATCTGCTCGCGAACGAGGAGGAGGCGGAACGCCTCCGAAAGGCAGTCATGCAGTTGCCCGAGGATTTGCGTTTCACGGTGACGGCGCACTTCTGGGGAGGACTGCCCGTCAAGGAGATCGCCCGGATCGAGGACATCACCACGGTGGCGATTCGCAAGCGTTTGCATCGCGCCTTCTCGATCCTGGAAGCGATGCTCGAAGAGGAAGTGCAATGAACTCCAAGCGGAGAGCAGAACTGCAGCGAAGACTCTCGATGGGCGCGGTGCCGCGTCCGCCGGCGGGCCTCGCTGAGCGCATCAAGAACGACATTCCGAAGTACCTCGAGGCCGAGCCGGAGCGCGAGCGGTTCTCGCGATCGATCGCGTTCAGCATGCGCATCGCCGCGTCGATCCTCCTGCTGATCACGTCCGTATTCGTGACGCTGCGCTACCTCGAGCCCGACGCGACGTCGAACATGGCGGTCGCGAAACGCGCGCCGGTCGAGCTCACGCCCGCGGTGATGCCACTGTCGCAGCCGCAGAGAAGCGACAAAACCGAGACCACCGCGAGCGCCGCGCCGACGGAAGAGATCCGTCTCGAGATGACGGAAGAGCTGCCGAAGATGAAGGTCGCGCCGAGCGAGGTCGCCGCCGCCCAGGTCGCGCAGAACGAAACGAAAAAAGAGAGCGACTTCGTCCGCGAGCGCGATGACGAGAACACGGGACGCCGGCGCGAAGCGGTGCAGCCGCAGGCGATCTCGGTGACCGCGGCGGCTCCCATGATCGAGCCCGCGGC
>DATELS010000776.1:0-6370 GCA_035276365.1 Thermoanaerobaculia bacterium | reverse complement strand
CGAGACGTTCTCCGCCGGGTTCGCGAACGCCGTCGTCGCGGACGCGGACGTGATCGCGCGCTACTACCGCGAGCACTACGCGATCGAGCCGGCGATGATCTCCTACGGCGCGGACTTTCCGCGCGAAGACGACTCGGACGTGCTGTCGCGCCTCGGACTCGCGTCGCGCAACTACATCCTGTACGTCAGCCGCTTCGAGCCGGAGAACAATCCGCTCGAAGTGGTCGAGGCGTATGAGAAGTCGGATGCGAATGTGCCGCTCGTGATGCTGGGCAAAGGCATGTATGCGCCGGAGCTCGTCGCCGCGCTGCATCGGCATGCGAGTGAGCGCGTGCTCTTTCCCGGCGCGCTCTACGATCGCGACTACCGCACGCTGCAGCGCAACGCGCTGATGTACATCCAGGCGACGGAAGTCGGCGGGACGCATCCGGCCATGATCGAAGCCATGGCCTCGGGCGGCGCGGTCCTCGCGCACGACACTCCGGAGAATCGGGAAGTCGGCGGCGACTCTGTCGGTTACTTCCGTCTCCGCCCGGAGGAGAATCTTTCAGGCATCATTTCCGAATGGCTCCGTAACCCGCTGACGCGTGAAGAGTTCCGGGCCCGGGCGCGGAAGCGGGCGGAAGAGCGGTATTCTTGGGAGAGGGTCACTGACCAATACGAGAATCTGTTGCGTTCGCTCTAGACGTTCGTCGGATGCAATCCGTATAGGGTCCAAGGCATGCTGAAGCAAAAGGCGCGGCTCGTGGCGAGGATCGTCTTCATCGTCGACCTCGTGTTGACGTCGATCGCGTTTTTTGCCGCGTTCGTCATCCGCGACCTCATCCTTCCGCACGTCGATCCGGCGCACTTCCCGACCGGACTCTTCCCGCTGGCCGAGTACCTGAAGATCTATCCGATCGTTCTCGTGCTCTGGTCGTTCCTCCTCTTCGCGTACCAGAGCTACCACTCGCACCGCACGATTCCGCTGACGAAGGAAGCCGCCACGACGATCCGCGTGGTCGGCGTCGGAACGGTCCTCCTCGCCACGCTGGCGTTTTTGATTCCGCTGCGGCAGCTCTCGCGCTCGTGGTTCGTGCTCTTCGGATTCCTCGCGCTGATGCTGCTGCTCGCGGAGAAGATCCTCGTGCGCGTGATGGCGCGGTGGGTGCGCTCGAAGGGACTCAACTATCGGACGGTGTTGATCGTCGGCACGGGCCGCCGCGCGACGGACATCGCCCGCCTCATCGTCGGCCACAAATACTGGGGCTACAAGATCCTCGGCTTCGTCTCGGATGGCCACCATCTCTCGAATGGCTGGACGCGCTATCGCATCTTCGGCACGGTGCCGGACCTCAAGCGCATCCTCGAGCGCGGCGAGATTCACGAGCCGATCGACGAGATCGTGTTCGCGGTCACGCGCAAGAAGCTCGATGAGATGAAGCAGATCTTCCTCATGTGCGAGGAGCTCGGCATCCGCACGCGCGTGGCGATGAACTTCATCCAGAACCGCGTGGCGAAGATGGAGATCGAGGAACTGGAGGGTGTGCCGTTCCTCACGTTCACGACGACGCCGTCGAACGAGACGCAGCTCGCCGTGAAGCGCGCGCTGGACGTCGCGATCTCGCTTCTCATCCTCACGCTGGCCGGCCCGATCCTCGGCATCGCCGCGCTGGCGATCAAGCTGTCGTCGCCGGGCTCGGTGCTGTTCAAACAGCAGCGCATCGGCCTCAACGGCCGCTACTTCACGCTCTACAAGTTCCGCACGATGATCGAGGACGCGCACGCGCGCCGCGAGGAAGTCGCGCATCTCAACGAGATGAACGGACCGGTGTTCAAGATGCGCGACGATCCGCGCGTGACGCCGGTCGGCCGCTGGCTGCGCCGCTTCTCGCTCGATGAGCTGCCGCAGCTCTGGAACGTGCTCAAGGGCGACATGAGCCTCGTCGGTCCGCGTCCGCCGATCCCGGAGGAAGTGGCGTCGTATCACCGCTGGCACCGCCGCCGCCTGTCGATGAAGCCGGGTCTCACGTGCCTGTGGCAGATCAACGGACGGAACCAGATCCAGGACTTCGACCACTGGATGAAGCTCGACCTGCAGTACATCGACAACTGGTCGCCGAGTCTCGATCTGAAGATTCTGCTGCGGACGATTCCCGCCGTGTTGTCGGGCAAGGGCGCTTCGTAGCCCCGACGTGAATCCTGAGCGCAGCGAAGGATCAACGGAGCCTCTCGCGACGCCGGTGCTGAAACACACTTTGCGCAAGGGGCTCCGCTGATCCTTCGTCGCTGCGCTCCTCAGGATTAGAATCCCCCACCAAATGGAACGCGTCACCGACTTTCAGGTCGTCATCATCGGCTCGGGTCCCGCGGGATGCACGGCCGCCCTCTATCTCTCCCGCGCGAACATCAAGCCGCTCGTCCTCGAAGGTCTGCAGCCCGGCGGGCAACTCACGATCACGACGGACGTCGAGAACTACCCGGGCTTTCCCGAAGGCATCCTCGGGCCGAAGCTCATGGACCTCATGCGCGCGCAGGCGGAGCGCTTCGGCGCGACGTTCCGTCCGCTCGAGCCCGTCGAGAGCGTGAACTTCCGCACGCATCCGTTCGAGATCCGCACCGATCAACGCGTGTACGTCACGCCCGCGGTGATCGTAGCGTCGGGCGCGTCGGCGAAGCAGATCGGGCTGCCGAGCGAGAAGGAACTGCAGGGCTACGGCGTCTCGTACTGCGCGACGTGCGACGGATTCTTCTTCAAGGGGAAGGACATCGTCGTCGTCGGCGGCGGCGACTCCGCGATGGAAGAGGCCACGTTCCTCACGAAGTTCGCGAACAAGGTCACGGTGATCCATCGACGCGAGGACCTGCGCGCGTCGAAGATCATGCAGGACCGCGCGCGCGCGAACCCGAAGCTCGACTTCATCTTCAACACGACGGTCGATGAAGTGATCGGCGCGAAAGAGACGGGCGTCACGTCGCTCAAGCTGCGCAACGTGCTGACGAACGAGGTCACGGACTTTGCGACGCAGGGACTCTTCGTCGCGATCGGCCACACGCCGAACACGCAGCCGTACGTCGGGCAGCTCGAGCTCGATCAGGCGGGCTACATCTGCCTGCCGCATCGCCACTCGACGCTGACGAACATCCAGGGCGTCTTCGCGTGCGGCGACGTCGTCGATCACATCTATCGCCAGGCGATCACCGCCGCGGGCAGCGGATGTCAGGCCGCGCTCGATTGCGAGCGCTGGCTCACGCACGAGCGCATCACCGAGCGGTGGGGCTTGCCGCGCGGCGAAGAAGAGCGCGTCGAGTAACGCGCGCACAAACAAAAACGCCGCCCGAGGGCGGCGTTTTTGTCGCGCTGAGCGCGAGCTTTAGAACGCGTTGAGGATGTACTCGAGCGGGTTGACCGGGTTGTTGTTCACGCGCACCTCGTAGTGCAGGTGCGGGCCGGTCGAACGGCCAGTGGAGCCGACATGGCCGATCACGTCGCCGCGCTTCACGCGCTGTCCGGGACGCACCGCGAACGCCGAGAGGTGTCCGTAGCGCGTCGAGTAGCCGTAGCCGTGCGAGAGGTAGATCACGTTGCCGTAGCCGTTTGCCCACTCCGCCTTCACGACGATTCCATCCGCCGGCGCGCGCACGGCCTGGCCGATCGCGGAAGAGATGTCGACCGCGTTGTGCTGTCCCGCCTCGCCCGTGAACGGATCGGAGCGGCCGCCGAAGCCGTCCGTGAGGATGCCGCGGACGGGAGCGATCGAAGGAGTGGAGGAGAGAAGGCGCGACTGCGCGGTAAACTTCTCCTCGAGGACGCCGAGGTCGGACTGGAGGCGGTGGGAGCGGAAGGACATCTGATCGATGTCATCGCGATACGGATTGTTCGGCGCGAGCTCGTCGCTGCGGAGACCGCCCGAGCCGCCCTGGCTCGCCTCGTCGAGAGTGGTGATGCCCGCGATGATCGCCAGCTTGCGCGTGCGATCCTCGACCGTCGTCAACTGATTGCGAAGCGACTGAACCGACTTGCTGAACTGCTCGTTCGCCGTCTGCAGCTCCTTGTTTTCGCGGCGGAGCTTGGACAGTTCGTGCGTCTGCGACAGTGAGGTGAAGTACTGGACCGAGAAGAAGGTCGAGAGGCAGAGGGACGACGTCACGAGAGAGACAATCGAGAAGAGCAGGCGATGCGACACTTTCAACTTTCTGAATTTGGCCCGCGCGTGCGGGACAAAGATGATTGTTGAATAACGCTTATCCATGCGTGCTCCGTGTGAACGAAATGTGTAACCAGGGCCGTTGGTGAGCGCGTATTTTGTGGAAACGACCCCTCGGAGTCAACGAAAAACTCACCCGAAAACGACCACTTACGGAATGTAGTGGCGAGAACGTAAACCCTCATGAATGAAGCACTTCGAGGCCCGATTTATGGTGAAATCCCATAAACGGATCGCGAAGCGGTGATGTCTTCGTGCATATTCAAAAATAACTTTTGGCCCAGCTGTCCCCGAGGCAGGATCGTGCGCACGGCGATGTAGAATCCGCCGGATTTTTGGATTCCAGCGTTCGGCTTTCAGGACTCTAGACGCATGCGAGCAGACTGGCACACGTACTTCATGGGCATCGCGGATCAGGCGGCGACGCGCTCGACCTGCCCCCGCAAACACGTCGGCGCGGTGATCGTCCGCGACCGCACGGTCCTCTCGACCGGCTACAACGGCTCGATGCGCGGCCTCGCGCACTGCGAGGACATCGGCTGCGTGATGGAGGACGGCCACTGCATCACGACCGTGCACGCCGAGGCGAATGCGATCCTGCAGGCGGCGAAGAACGGAGTGAGCGTCGACGGCGCGGAGCTCTACACGACCGCCTCGCCCTGCTGGAACTGCTTCAAGCTCATCGCGAATGCCGGTATCCGCAAGATCTACTACGGCGAGTTCTATCGCGACGAACGGTCGCGGGAGACGGCCGCGCAGGTGGGGATCGAGCTTGTGGATTTGAAACGGGCGGGGGAAGTCGCAAAGTCGTAAAGTCTCAAAGTCGGAATGCTCATCCTCGCCGCCGACACGTCCCTCCCCATCCTTTCCGTCGCGTTGCTCCGCGACGGCGCGCTGATCGCCGCGCTCGCGTTCGAGGGGAAGGGGTCGCGCAACGAGAAGCTGCTGCCGGCGATCGACTTCGTGCTTGCGGAGAATGGGATCGACCGGGGTGCGATCGAGCTCTTCGCGGTGACACGCGGGCCGGGCTCGTTCACGGGCGTGCGCATCGGGCTCGCGACGTTGCAGGGTCTCGCGCTCGCGCTGGGGCGTCCGGTCTGCGCGATGTCGACGCACGAGGCGATCGCGCATGGTGAATCGGGACGCGTGACGATTGCCGACGATGCGGGGCGCGGCGAGTTCTATGTCTCGACTTACGACGATGGTGTGGAGGTCGCGCCGCCGCATCTCGCGTCGAACGTCGAGGACGCGCGCGTGATTCGCGTCGCGGACTTTCTCGAGCGCGACAACGTCGCGCTGCGCTGCGCGCGTCGCGCGAGCGAGATCGAGGCGCGCGGCGAAGGCGATCGCTATCGCGACGTCACGCCGATTTACGTTCGTCTCGCGGAGGCGGACGTGAAGCTGAGGCAGAAACAGCAGGCGTGATGCGCGACGCACTCGAGATCGTGCCCGCGACGCGCGCCGACCTCGACGCCGTGCACGCGATCGAAGAGGCGTCGTTCCCCGCGCCGTGGCGCCGCGAGTTCTTCGAAGGCGAGCTCGCCGCCGCGGGACGGTTCAACATCGTCGCGAAACGCCACGGAGTCGTCGCCGGCTATCTGTTCTCGATGTGGATCTTCGACGAGATGCACGTGAACAAGATCGCGGTCGCGGAGAGTGCCCGCCGATGCGGCATCGCTGACGCGCTGATGGCGCGCTGCTTCGCGTTCGCGCGCGAGCATGGCGTCGTCTCCATCGCGCTCGAAGTGCGCAAGTCGAACGACGGCGCGCAGGCGTTCTATCGCCATCTCGACTTCGAGACCTCGTACATCCGGCCGCGCTACTACCCGGATGGTGAGGCCGCAGTGGTCATGACACGCGCGATTTAGTCGCGCCAGCGGATCACGTACGACTTCGGCCGCACGAGCTGCTCGCGAATCGCGTCCGCGACATTCGACGCCGGCACGAACGCGGTCGAGCGACGCGGCATCGACGCCAGCTCTTCCGCGGTCGGGATCTGCTCGCGCAGCGCGGCGGCGAGCGGATCGGGCGAGATCCACTTTCCCTCGAGTCCTGCGATCGACGCGTACAGATTCACCGGTTCGATGACCAGCTCCTTCGAGGACTTGAACCCTTCGATCGCGATCACGTCGCCCGGCACGCTCACCGTCACCTTCGCCGGAAACGGATTGAAGACGAGATCC
>DATELS010000775.1:0-4262 GCA_035276365.1 Thermoanaerobaculia bacterium | reverse complement strand
ATCAGCCGGCGCGGACGCCGGCGCTCCGAGCTCCAGCATCACGCGGCCGTCCTGCATCGTCAGCGTGCGTGGATGCGCGGCGGCGCGCCACAGTTGCATCGCCGTCGCGCGCGCGGCGGACGGCTCGAGGTCGGGCGGCAGTTGCGCGTCGATGACGACGCGATGCGCGTCGCCTTTCGCGAAGAGCTCGCGCGGCAGCAACGCGGCCAGCGCGAACGCTATCGCCACGAGCATCGCCGCGATGGCAATCGTCCGGCGCGGACGCGCGAGCGCGCCGTCGAGCACGCGCAGGTACGACGCTAATCCAGGACTGCGCGGACGCGTCGGCACTTCGTCGCGCTGCGCGAGCACGGGCGTGAGCGTGAGCGACAACACGAGCGACGCCGCCACCGCCGCGACTACCGCCACCGCCTGCTCGCCGAAGAGCGCGCGCGCGAGTCCGCGCAGGTACAGCAGCGGAACGAACACGATCATCAGCGTGATCGAGCTCGCGACGACCGCGCGCACGATCTGCCGCGTGCCGCTCGCGACGGGATCGCGCGTTCCCGCGGCGCGCGCGCTCTCCACCGACTCCAGCACGACGATCGAGTTGTCGACGAGCAGTCCCGTGGCGAGCGCGAGTCCGGCGAGCGAGATCACGTCAAGCTGAATGCCGGCGAAGTAGAACGCGCTGAACGAGACGAGCAGCGCGGCCGGAACGACGATCGCCAGCGCGAGCGTCGGACGCCACACGCCGAGCATGAAACGCAGCACGAACGTGCCGAGGAGAATCCCGGCCAGAGCGGCGAATCCGAGCTCGAGCAGCGCGCGGCTCACTTCGAGACTGCGGTCGCTGACGACTTGCAGCTCGACGTTGGCGATCTGCGTCGAGAGCTCGCCGACGCGCTGCCGCACGCCGCGCGCGAGTGCGACTGCATTCGCGCCGGGCGCGCGGTGGATGCGCAGCAGCACGCCCGGTTTCCCGGCAGAAACGAAGAACGAATCGTCGGGAACCTCGCGCAACGCGACGTCCGCGATCTCGCCGAGGGCGACGCCGCGCACGCGCAGCGCGCGAATGTCTTCGACCGATTGCAGCGGCTGCGCGACCACCACCGGCCGGATCGACGCGCCGTCGCGCACGCGGCCCGCCGCGATTGCGGCGCCGGCGTTGCGCAAACGCTCCTCGACGTCGAGCGCGGTCAGATTGCGCGCGAGCAACGCCGCGGCGCGCGGCTGCACGGTCACGCGCAAGGGCGTCGCGCCGATCACTTCGATCTTGCCCGCGCCCGCGATGCGCGCGAGCTCTGGTACGACCACGCGCTCGGCGATGCGCGTGCGCGTCGCGCCGGACGCGCCGAGGATCACGACTTCGAGGACGGGCGAGACGTCGCTGCCGGCGACGTCGATCGTCAGCTCGTCGAGCGCCGCGGTTGGCGCGCCTTCGATGCGTCGCGCGACGTCAATGCGCAGGCGGTCGGGATCCGTCTGCCACGCCGAGCCGATCTCGATCTTCGACTGGCCATCCGTTGTCTCGCTCTCGATCGACGTGATGCCCGGCACCGACGACAACCTGCGCTCGATCGGCGCGGTGACGTCGTGCAGCATCTCGTCGCGCGAGCTGGCCTGCGCTTTTGCAGTGATGACGAGACGCGGTCGCTCGATCGAGGGCAACAATGACAGCGGCAGCTTCGCCAGCGAGAATGCGCCGAGGGCGCACGCGGCAATCGTGGCGACGCCGACCGACACCGGCCGCCGCAGGATGGCCTCGATCACGGCTTCGCCTCCGCCTTCGTCTCGAGCACGCGCGCGTCGTCGACGAGAGCGTCGGCGCCGGTGATGACGACGCGATCGCCATCGCGCACGCCGCTCTTCACTTCCGTGCGCCCCGCGGCGCGACCGCCGGTCTCGATGGCGACGCGCTTCACGCGCAGTCCGCTCTCGATTCCCTCCGCGAGCGCGACGACGAACACCGCCGGTCCGTCTTCTCCGGCGACGATCGCCTCTTCCGGAATCGTGAGCACATCGACGCGGCGATCGAGCTCGACGTCGCCTTCGACGCCGACTCCCGGCGCCGGCGTGACGTTGCCGTCGACGTCGATCACGACGCGCGCCGTTCCTTCGGCGCCGATGACGCTCGCCACTTCCGCGATCTTGCCGCCGCCCGTCCACCCGCCAGGTCCGCGCAGACGCACGGGCAGTCCGGGATGCAGCAGCGCGCGATCGGACGCGGCCACCGCGCTCTCGACGACCGGCGCGCCGCCGGTGGCGATCTCCGCGAGTACGGTGCCGGCGTCGATCGCCGCGCCGGACGCGAACGCGCGCTCGACGACGAGCGTGCCGCTCGCGGGGGCGGTGATGAAGAGGTGCGCGACCTCGTGTCCCATCGCGTCGTAGTTCTCGCGCGCGAGCTGCACGCGCAGCTTCGATGCGGAGTAGTCGGCGCTCGACACGACACCGTCTTTGTAGCTGCGCTCCGTGCGGTCGTGATCCGCGATCGCGGCCTCGAGCTGGAGCCGCGCCTGCGTCCTCGCCGACACGATCTGATCGTTCCTCACCTCGGCGATGCGCTCGCCTTTCACGACGGCTTCGCCGGTGCGCAGTCCGCGCGCGAAACGCGGCGCGAGGACGAGCGTGCCGCGCTGCGTCGCCGTCAGCGGAATCGTCTGCGCGGAGCGGATGGTGCCGAGGAGCGTGAGCGACGGGGTGAAGTCGGCGCGCTTCAGCACTTCGACGCGCACCGGCATCGGCGCGGGCTGCAGGTTGCGCTCGCGCGTGCACGCCAGCGCGGCGAAAACGAAAAGGAGCGAGAGGTGTTTCTTCATTGGATGATCGTCTCCGGACGCGACAGCCGCTGCAGCGCGTAGAGGTAGAAGAGGAGCGCCGCGGCGGCGAGGACGAGGTTGTTCGCGAAGTATTCGAAGTAATCGGCGGCCTTCATCGGGCCGTTCATCTCGGTCGGCGGAAAGACGGGATTGGAGAAGAGCCACGGCGCGAATGCGAACGCGGTGGCGTACGTCGCGAACGCGACGGCGCCGACGGTCTTCAATCGCACGGCCCAGTTGAGCGTGACCGCGGTGATGAAGCACGTCGAGATCACGATCTGCAGCGCGGGACCGGAGAGCGGAAACGCCGGCGTGACGCTGCGCGCGAGGAGCATCCCCGCCCAGCCCTGCGCGATGATGAGCGCGGAGACCGACGCAACGCGGCGCTCGAAGTAGAGGCGCACGCCGGGCGAGGTGAGCGCGAGATCGAGCGTGCCGGAGCGGCGCTCGACGGCGACCGCGTCGGCCATCATCGGCACGCCGAGGAGCAGCGCGGGCAGGAGGAACATCGGGAACCAGAAGCGCCTGCCGCTGCCGTCGCTTGCCAGCGCCATCGACAGTCCGGCGAAGACGAAGAAGCCGTCCATCGTGGCGAAGAGCGCGACGCGGCGCTCGGTGAGCAACGCGAGCGACAAACGGATGCGCGTGAGTTGCGCGGAGGCTGCGAGACTCACAGCGCCTCCTTCAACTCGACGCTGTCGCTGAGCGCCGTCGCGGGCTGGCGATAGCAGATGTGATCGGGATCGAGCTGCAGCGTGCGCGGCTCCGACTCCGCGGTGAGCGTGAACGGAATGGTCTCGCCGCCGTCGATGCGCACGATGCGGCGCAGCGCGCCGGTGCGCGTGCGCAAGACGAGCGGGCAGAGGATCTCGCCGGTGCCGACGTTGCGGATGCTGCCCGTGACGATCCACGCGGCGCCCGCGCGGCGCGACGCGACGTCGACGAGCGTGACGCGCGGCAGCGCGCTGCCCACGAAGAAGTCGCGGTACATGTGATCGAGCGGGACGCCGCTGCGTCGCGCGATCGCGTCGAGCAGCTCCTTGCCCGTGCCCGCGCCGGGCATCGCCAGAAAGTCGTTCACGCCTTCGACGAGCCGTTCGCTGCCGACGCGATACTCGAGATCGGCGAGCACGCCCTTCACGCGATCGATCGCGGGATCGCCGAGCATCGGCCACGTCGACGGACGTCCCTTCGGCGACACGGATGCGGAGCGCGCCTCGCCGCTCAGGCGGTTGTTCGCGACCACATTGAAGAACATCGTGAAGAACTTCTGCTCCTCGGGGGCGATGTGCCGCCGCGACTGCAACGCGCTCGACACGAGCGCCGCGGCGAGCGGTCCGGTCTCGAGCGGCTGGAGCTGCGTGAGCAGTCGCTCGGGCAACAGATGCATCGCTCCGCTCGACTCGATGTCGCCCATGCGCAGACGTCCGAAACGCGCGCGACCGCGGCGCGGATCGGAGG
>DATELS010000774.1:0-2751 GCA_035276365.1 Thermoanaerobaculia bacterium | reverse complement strand
GAGTTTTGCCGCTGCCGTCGGTGCGCCCGCGGTCGAGCTGGACGCTGCCGCGACAGACGAAGACGTCCGCATCCGCGATCGGAAGGCCGCGCGCATTCAACACGGACAACATCGTGGAAGGCGTGCGCTTCAATGCGATGGTGATGGATCGTTGTTCATCGGATTCGCCGAGCTCGTACCGCACTTCCGTCGCCGGGTATCCCGCGGCGGCCGCCTTGACGATGTGCTCTCCGGCGAAAACCGGCGCGAAGCGGAATGCGCCGTCCGGTCCCGCGACGTCGCTGACGCTCAGCCGATAGAACGGCCGCTGCGATCGCATCTCCAACGCGACCGCGGCATTCGGCACCGGCGCACCAGTCTCCGCATCGACGACCTTCCCCGTCACTTCCGCGCGCGGCATCTCGATCTGCCAATCGAGATCCTCACCGGCGTCGATCGTGCGGCGCGCGCGAAACGGCGCGTTCGCGCGGCTCTCGACCGTCGCCGTGAAACGTCCGCCTTCCCACAGCTCGATGGTCGCGTCACCCTTCGCACCGATTGCGACCGGCACCTCCCAATAGGCGTCCATCTGACGGAGAACGGCGCGCCCTTCGAACGGCTCACCGTTCTGCGTCGTGCGCAACCGGAGGCGAAACGGAGTGAGTTGAATCGAAAGGGGCGGCGGATCGACTTCGTCGACATTGACGCGGACACCGGCGCGTTGCGATGGCTCGGAACCTTCCGCGAGCACGACGTAATCGCCGGGCTCCACGTCTTCGAAACGGACGGTGTGCGTGAACCGATCGTCCTTCGCGATCCGCTGCGCTTGAATCGGCAGCCGCACGAGCCGGCCGTCTTCCCGCAATCGCACCAGCTCGACTTGGACGAGCTCTCCCGGCCGCGTCGAGTGAATTTCAGCGAGGACTGTGCGGCCTGGCTTCAACGCGATCGTTCGGAGCGACGCATCGGCGCGCGCGGCCGGAAGGGGGACGATGCGACTTCCATAGCCGTCCGCGCGTACGACGATCTGCCGCGGCCACTTCGCGGGATCGATCTCGAGCACGAAGCGGCCGTCGCGCGCGGTGGCGCTCTCCATGCCCGGTTCGACATGAACGCGCGCGCCGCTGACGGCGGCGCCGGTCGCGGCGTCGACGACAAGACCATCGATGACGCGCAACGCGCGCAGCGTCGCAGTGATCGATGCGCCCGCGGCGACCGCGCTCACGGACGTCGCATACGCGACGTGACGAGACGCGCGGACGACGACGTCGTACGCGGCGGGCGGGACGCGCAACTCGACGCCGCGTTCGATCGCGTCGCCCGTCATCTCCATTTCCCACGCGCCGCCATCCGCGGACGTGACGCGGACCTGTATTTTCTCGGACACGCGATCCTCGACGTCGAATCGAAGATCGATGCGCGCCGAGCCTTCACATGCAACGCGCGCCGCGCCTGCCGCGAGCGTGCCGAGCGTGTAGCGACGTCCTTGTGCGAAGACGAACCGTCGCACGGTTTCCGATGGCGCAACGGAGTCACCGCACCGCGCATCCATGCATTCCGCACCGGAGAGGAGGAGAACGGCGATGAGGATGAACGACTGCAACGTTCAGCTCCGCCGGCCGCGCGCGTCGATCGTCACCTTCGCCAGTCGCCATTCCACGCGCGGCGGCGTCACCGCGCCGACGCGGGAATCCTGCTGATCGGGGCCGCAACGGTTCTTGGCCACGCCCTCATCGGTGAAGCAGCCGTCGTAGCCATCCTCGTCTTCCCACCCGCCGTCGCAGAACTCCCAGCCGTTGTAGGCGTACGTGATCTGGCATTGGTAGTAGCCGCAATAATCGTACTGGCAGTACTTACAGAAGCGCATCGTCTGCGAGTCGAAGTGCGAGACGCAGCTTTCACAGGCAAACGCGGGTGCCGCAATGAGGACGAGTGCGACGAGGAGCATCACGAGTCCGAAACGCATGGCGCCTCCTGTTCCGTCGATCGTATCGCTTTTTCGCAGCTCTCCGGAAGTCCTTAACGGCAGCAAGAACCGGATGCGTTACCCTCTGCGCGTTCACCCCATGCGCGCCATCCTCCAGCGCCTGTCCCCGCGCGGCGAGTTCTGGCTCGTGCTCGTTCTGGCGTTCGGCTACTTCGTCGTGCGCTCGACGATGGCGTTCTTCGCCGGCAGCGCGCGCGTGCTCACCACGCGCTGGGCGGTGAGCCTCGTCGCGTACGAGATCATCATGCTCGCCATCGTCATCGGCATCGCGAAAGCGCGCGGCTGGTCATGGCGCGAGCTCGCGCCGCGTCCGACGCTCCTCGGCACCATCGGAGGACTCGTCCTCTCCTTCGGATGCACCATGCTCGTCAGCGTCTCGTACCTCGTCACCTCGATCTTCGTGCGCGTGCCGAAGCCGCCGATCACGTCGCAGTCCCTCGCGCTGTGGGCGATCGTTCTCATCGCGCTCATCAATCCCATCTTCGAAGAAGCGCTCGTCGTCGGCTACGTCGTGCGCATGACCGGCGCGCGCGGCGCCGCGTTCGCCATCACCGTCAGCGCGCTGCTGCGGCTCGCGTATCACACGTACCAGGGACCGTCGGCGGTGATCAGCATCTTCCCCGTCGGCATCCTCTTCGCCGCCATCTACGCGAAGTATCGCGACCTCTGGCCGATCGTCGTCGCGCACGCGGTCCTCGACTACTTCAGCCTCAGCCGCCTCTGACGCGTTACGGCCCGCCGCCCGTCGTGTCCACCGCGCCGCGCGGACGCATGTCGTCCCACTT
>DATELS010000773.1:0-6234 GCA_035276365.1 Thermoanaerobaculia bacterium | reverse complement strand
GAGCCGGTCGACCTCGCGGCCGCGCTGCGCTCGTTGCGCGACGCCGTGCCCGCGCCCGCGATTCATGTCGATGCGGACGGCATCGGCGTCGCCGATCCGGAGGTCGCGCGGACGGCGCTGCGCGCGGTGCAGGAGATCGTCACCAACTCCGTGCGCCACTCCGGCGCGCGCAACCTGTGGCTCACGCTGCGCGAGCGCGACCGCGCGCTGGCGATCGACGCGCGCGACGACGGCGCCGGCACGGATCAGGTGCAGTTCGGCAACGGACTGCGCGGCATGCGCGAGCGCGTGCAACAGGCCGGCGGCACGATGGACGTGGCGTCAATGCGCGGGCGGGGGTTCGAAGTGCATATCGTGTTGCCCGGAGCCACGTCGTGATCCGCATCGCGCTCGTCGAAGATCAGACCATCGTGCGCGAGGGGCTGCGCGCGCTGCTGCGACTCAACTCCGACTTCTCCGTCGTCGCCGAAGCCTCGGATGGTGAGGAGGGAGTGGAGGTCATCGAGCGCGAGAAGCCGGACGTCGTCCTGCTCGACCTGCGCATGCCGCGGCTCGATGGCGTCGGATTGCTACGCAAACTGCGCGAGCGCGGGACGCTCCCGCCCTCGCTCATCCTCACCACCTTCGACGACGACGCCATGCTCTTCGAGGCCGTGCGCGCGGGCGCGAAGGGCTGGCTCCTGAAAGACGTCTCGCTCGAGCGACTCTCGTCGGCGATTCGGACGCTGGCCGAGGGAGGGACGTGCATCGAGCCGGTGATCACGGAGAGGATCATGCGCGCGCTCGACGGCAGCGGCGTCGCGTTCGACTCCGCCGAGCTACCCGAACCGCTCACCGATCGCGAGAAAACCATCCTGCGATTTCTCGCGGGCGGCTACAGCAACCGCGAGATCTCCGACCTTCTCAAAATCTCGGACGGCACGGTCAAGAATCACATCTCCAGCGTGCTGGCGAAGCTCGGCGTGCGCGATCGCACGCGCGCGGTGCTCAAGGCCATCGACATGGGGATGATTTGACGATGCTGCTCGCGCTCACGCTCGCGGCGACGCTCTCCGTGCCCAAGGGATACGAAGTGCATGTCGCGGCGGAGGGATTGCGCCGCGTGAGGTTCATGGCCATGTCGCCCGATCACCGGCTCTTCGTCACCGACATGTACAACCGCACCGACAACAAGCGCGGCAAGGTGTACGTGCTCGACGGCTTCGATCCGAAAACGCACAAGTTCGCGAAGATCACTCCGTATCTCGAGCACCTGCGCAATCCGAACAGCATCGCCTTTCACGACGGTTGGCTGTACATCGCGCTGACGGAGAAGCTCGTGCGCTATCGCTACGTCGACGGCTCGATGCGGCCGTCCGGCGAGCCCGAGGTACTGGCGACGTTTCCCGACTACGGACTCGATTACAAGTACGGCGGGTGGCATCTCACGCGAACGATCGCTATCGGTCCGAATGAGAAGCTGTACGTGTCGGTCGGCAGCAGTTGCAACGCTTGCATCGAGAAAGAAGAGATCCGCGCGACGGTGATGGAGATGAATCTCGACGGCAGCGCGAAGCGCTTCTTCGCGCGCGGATTGCGCAACGCCGTCGGATTGAAGTTCGTCGGAACCACCCTCTTTGCCACCAACATGGGCGCCGACCACCTCGGCGACTCCGCGCCGCGCGACGCGCTGTACGCGCTCAAAGACGGCGCGGACTACGGCTGGCCGAAGTGCTACGTCACGAACAAAGGCATCCGTCCCGATCCGCGATTCAAGGCGACGGCGAAGGACTGCGCGAACGTGCCGAAGCCCCTCGCGACGTTTCCCGCGCACGCGTCACCGCTCGGGCTCGAGTCGATCGGCAAGAGCGATTTTCTCGTCGCGCTGCACGGCGCGTCGAAGGTCGAGCTCGATCACGGCTATCGCGTCGTGCGCGTCACGAATGGAACGGTCGAACCGTTCATGAGCGGCTTTCTAAACGGGACGAAGATCGAAGGCCGTCCCGCGGACGTGCTCCGCTACGACGACCACTCCTTCTTCGTCACCGACGACTACGCCGGCATCCTCTACTACGTCACCGCGGGCGCGTCCGCGGCGACGACCGCCGTGTCGCGCGAGAGCGGCAGCCGGCGTCCGTAAGTCAGCGAACGCCACACCCACTCCACCGGGCCGTAGCGATAGCGCTCCAGCCACCACTGGCTGGCGACGACCTGCAGCGCGTAGATCACGATCGTGAGCGCGAAGAGAATCGCCGGTCCGACGCGGCCGAAGAGGCCGAGTCCGTAGTGATAGAAGATGAGCGTGCCGATCACGGACTGCAGCAGGTAGTTCGTGAGCGCGGTGCGGCCGACCGCGCCGAAGCGGCGCAGGCGCGCGCGCGTCGCCTCGTTCTGGCACATGAGGATGACGAAGCAGAGATAGCCGATGCTCAGCATCGGCACACCGAACATGCTCAGCAAGCCGACCATCGCCGCGAGCGGCGTCGTCGGCATCTGCGGGATCTGGAACTTCCAGCGCACGATCGAGATCGTCAGATTCGCGGCGATGCCGACGATCAGTCCGATCCACATCATCCTTCGATAGCGCGGCAGCGACTCCGGCGACGGCGTGAACAGCCCCTTGCGCCACGACAGCGCACCGAAGAGGAACAG
The DNA here is from genome assembly GCA_035276365.1 of Thermoanaerobaculia bacterium. GTDB lineage: Bacteria > Acidobacteriota > Thermoanaerobaculia > Gp7-AA8 > Gp7-AA8 > QHVT01. Next base: position 3,603 of record DATELS010000773.1, on the reverse strand, counting down.
CGCCAGCACGTGGATGAAGAAGATGAACGTGAACCGCCAGTTGTACATGAACGCATCGTGCGCGCGCGCGACTTCGATCTCCTTCCACGACCCGTTCGCGAACGTCTGCACGGATTTGTTCAGCTCCTGCTGCGTCGGCTGCGGCGGACCTTTCGGCGCGTGACCCATGCGCGACGCCGTGAACGCTGCGGTCATCAGCAGCAGCGGCACGCAGAACGCGACGATCGCCCACACGAGCAGCGTCTTGTTCTTGCGCTTGCGGAACAGCAGCAGCAGGAAGCCGGTCAGCGCGTAGACGAGGAGGATGTCGCCCCACCAGATCAGCAGGCCGTGAATGAGTCCGAAGAGCAAGAGGATGAACAATCGCCGCGCGTACGTGAGGCCGAACTTGCCGGCGCGCGACGTCGACCGTTCGAGCTGCACGGCGAAGCCGACTCCGAACAGAAACGCGAAGAGCGTGATGAACTTGCCCTGGATGAACGTGTCGACGAAGGCCTGCGCGATGCGGTCGTGCGTCAGCGTCCAGAAGATCGCGGGATTGAAGTACGCGAGCGCGGGTCCGGCGAAGCCGCGCATGTTCGCGGCGAGGATGCCGAAGAGCGCCATGCCGCGCAGGATGTCGATCGTCTCGTTGCGCTCGTTCGCCGCGACGGGCGCGAGAGGCTCCGCGGGAGGCGGCGGCGCCGCCTGCACTTCCTCCATTGTGGTCATATGGAAATTCTAACGCGGGACGGTGACGACGACGCCGCCAAATCCACGTTGCGTGCGCCGCGTCGCGTAACGCGCGTCATGGATGTACACGCGCGTGCCGTCGATCTCGCACCACGGGAAGCGCACCCAGGTCATGAAGCCGCGGATCGATGGATCGCGTTGCGCGGCCTCCCACTCCGGCGACGGCTTCGGCAACGGCAGTCGATCGGGATCGAGCGCGAGTCCGCCGCGGCGCCACGAGTAATGTCCGAAGCGATAGACGTCGCCGGTCTGCGCAACGACGTCCCAGCGCGTGGGATCGAACGGGTGCGGCGCGACCATCAGCCGCTCCGCGTGCAACTGCTGCTGCACGGCGCGCGCGGTGAGCGCGTGAATCGTGAGCCGCGCGCCGATGTATGCGAACGCGAGCATGAGTCCGAGTGCTGCGAAGGAGCGGCGCGGTTGCCAGACGAGGACGAGCAGCAGCGCGATCGACACCGCGCCGACGACCGGCAGATACACGGGCATGCGTCCGCCGACGACGAGCACGACGAGCATCGTGAACGCCGCCCACAGCGCGAACATCAGCGGCGTGCGTTTGCGTCCCGCCAGCCAGGCGCCGCCGAGAATCAGCCAGAGCCAGGGATCGGCGATGAAGACGGAGTCCCCGTAGAACCACGTGCCGCGAAACGGCATCAGCCAGCGCATGCCGTAGTTGTTCAGCCAGTCGAGAAACGGATGCGTGAGGATCGCCAGCGCGGAGAGCGCGAGCAACGCGCGCGGATCGGCGCGCCGCGCATCCGGACGCACGCGCGCGTATGCGAGCAGCAGCGCGGTGAGCACGAACGGCAGCACGACCAGCGCGAGCACGCCATGCGTCCATCCGCGACGAAAGCCGAGGGCGAAGTCGCTCTGGCCGGTGAAGTAGTAGATGGAGTCGACGTCCGGCAGATTCGCGCCGATGACGAGCGCCGCCGACGCGAGACGCGTCTTCATGCCGAGACGCGTCGCGGCGAGGTTGGCGCCGACGAGCGTGTGCGTGAGTGGGTCCACTACCCGATCTTCACCGTCAGCATCGACACCGATCCGCCATCGATCCCTTCGACGGGATACGTCACTTCCTCACCCTCGTGCGCGGCGCCGAGAACGTACAGCAGCGGCAGATAGTGATCGGGAGTCGGCGCCGACAACGTCGCGTCGCGGCCGAGCTCTTCGTACCCGATCAGCGGCGTGTGATTGCCCGCCGACATCCACTCGCGTGCGCGCGCCTCGAAGCGGATCGCCCAGTCGTATGGCTCCGCGGGATGGCGTCCCCACGCGTACGTGTGCAGGTTGTGCACGAGATTGCCGCTGCCCATCACGAGCACACCTTCGTCGCGCAGCGGCGCGAGACGGCGTCCCAGCTCGTAGTGAACGTCCGCGGGCTGCGTCTCGTCGATGCTGAGCTGCACCACCGGCACGTCGGCATTCGGATAGACGTGCACGAGCACCGACCATGTCCCGTGATCGAGTCCCCACTCGTCGTCGAAACGCGCGCCGGTGAGCTCCTGCACGCGCGCGCACAGCGCGAGATCGCCCGGCGCCGGATACTGCACCTGATACAGCTCGCGCGGGAAGCCGCCGAAGTCGTGAATCGTGCGCGGCTTCGGCATCGCGGTGAGCGCGGTGCCCGGCAGATACCAGTGCGCGGACACGCAGACGATCGCCTTCGGACGCGGAATCGTGCGACCGATCTCGCTCCATGCGTCGGCGTAACGATTCGACTCGATGGCGTTCATCGGATTGCCGTGGCCGAAGAAGATCGCCGGCATGCGCGTCATGACTTGCTCCTCAGCGTTTCGAGCTGCGCGATCAGCGCGTCGATCGATTTCTTCGGCACGCCGTCGAACTGCGTCGCGTGCAGTCCCTCGATCTCGGGATCGAGCTTGGCGAGCAACTCTTCACCGCGCTTCGTGAGACTCGTCAACACGACCCGCCGATCGGCCGCGCTGCGCGAGCGCTCGATGAGCTCCGCCTTCTCCATCCGATCCAGCAATCGCGTGACGTCCGGATCCTCGGTCACCAAACGCTCGCCGATCGTGCTGCACGTGACGCCTTCGCCCGCGCCGCGCAGGATGCGCAGCACGTTGTACTGCGTGGACGTGAGGCCGTACGGCTTGAGCACGCGATCGACCTGCCGCAGCATCACATCCGCCGTCCTCACGAGGCCGAGATACGCCTCGGCCTCGCGCGAAGGTGTCCGTTTGGGGTTTTTCTTGGTCATTTTGCGATGGCGCGATCGAGTGAGAACGCGCCCGAGCCCTTGATCAGAATCGCGACGCCGATCGCGACCGCGATGAGGTGGTACTCGAAGCCCTCGCCCTTCTGCGTTCCGTTCCAGTTCATGAAGAACGTGGGGACGTGAACCATGAACGCGGCGGTGAGCATCGTGACGATGATACCGAGAGACGCGACGCGGCTGAACAGGCCGAGGATGAGGCCGAGCCCGCCGAAGAACTCCGCGACGATGGCGAGGAACGCGAACGGCGCCGGGATGCCCATCGTGCCGGTGAAGAAGCCCATGGTGCCGGTGAAGCCGTAGCCGCCGAACCAGCCGAGCATCTTCTGCGCGCCGTGCGCGAACATGACGACGCCGAGGACGACGCGGAGGACGGTGAGGGTGAGGTCGGGGTTGGTTTGGGTGAGTTTTCGAAACATCGGTGATTCTCCTTCTGCCCTACGCAACGATAGTCGTGATCACGACATTCCGACACGACAAAATTAGGTGTGACCGAGCTCTTTCAGCATCTCCGCCGCCTGGGCCCGCTCCTGGCTCCGGGTCGCGGGCGCGCGCGCGAGGAAGTCGCTCAGCGCGCGGCGTGCGACGTCGCGCCGGTTCTGCTCCGCCGCGACCATGCCGAGGTTGAAGAGCGC
>DATELS010000772.1:0-4297 GCA_035276365.1 Thermoanaerobaculia bacterium | reverse complement strand
GGGTCGTCGGCGCGCTCGACACGCCCGTGCCGTACTCGCCGCCGCTGGAGGAAGTGTTCCTGCCGGGTGAGGCGATGGTGGAGCGGGCCGCGCGGCTGGTGCTCGGTTACTGACCGGAACGCCGGCGTCCCGCCGGCTGATGCCGCGGCGTCCCGTCGATCGGGTGATTCGTCACGGGCGATAGAGCGAGCGCACCCACTGCGCCTCTTCCACGCTCAGCGCTTCTCCGACAGCCGCCGCCGCGGCGACCTGTTTCGGGTTGCGCTGGCCGAGGAGCACGCAGGCGGTGGGGTTGTCCGTGAGCAGCGCACCGGTCACCGCCTGCAGGACCGCCTCTTCGCGATCGGCGAATCGTGCGCGCGTCTCGGCCGCGGCGCGTTTGTAGCGCGCGATCGCCTCGGGATCGCGAAAGTCGGCGACGTTGCTCCGGAAGTCGCCCTCGCCGTATTCGACCGGCGCGTCGTATTTGCCGAGGAGCAGGCCGTGTTTCAGTGGCGAGAAAAACGCGACGCCGAGGTCGTGCGCGTCCACCCAGGATTTGAGGCCGCTCGATTCGTAGTCGTCGTCGACGAGATTCCGATACGGCTGCACGACGTCCGGATCGATGCGCTCGATCACGCGCATGATGCGGGTCCCGTCCCAATCCGACAGGCCGATGAAGCGCACCTTTCCCTCATCGCGAAGGAGATGCATCGTCTCCAGCGCGCCATCGAGGTAGCGATCGTCCGGACCGAAATCGCTGTGATGGAAGTAGTGCAGGTCGAGGACGTCCGTCTTCATGTTGCGCAGCGAGCGCTCCGCCTGCTCGTGCATGAACTTCGGATCGTACGGATGCTTCGCCGGACCCTGCACGTAGCCGAACTTCGTCGCGAGGAAGATCGCGTCGCGCGGCACCTCGTCCCACATCTCTCCGATCAGTTCCTCCGCGTGACCGTCGCCGTACGCGTCCGCGGTGTCCCAATGCGTGATGCCCGCGCGATACGCGGCGAGCAGCGCGTCCTTGGCCTGCTGATCGTCGTGACCGCTCCAGCCGACCGACTCGCCGCCTTCGGTCACGCGCGGACCGCCGTGACCCCAGGTGCCGAGGGAGATGGCGGGGACGGAGGCGTTGGTGCGGCCGAAGCGGATCATTCTCATGCGCCGGATTGTATTCTTCGCGTCTTGAGCGAGACCGCCACCGCATCGAACGAGCCGCGGCGCGTGCTCATCGCCACCGTCGCGATGACCACCGCCAGCGGCACCATCACCTACACGCGCGACCTCGCGCTCGCGCTGCTTCGCCAGGGCTGGCTGCCGATCGTCTTCACCACGCGCACCGGCGCGCAGGGCGAGATCCTGCGCGCGGCCGGCATTCCGGTCGTCACGAGTCTCGAGCAGGTCGGCGAGGCGCCGGATCTCATCCACGGCCATCACGCGCTCGAGACGCTCGCCGCGCTGACGCGCTTTCCGAACGTGCCCGCGCTCTTCGTCTGCCACGACGCGCTCACGTGGCATTCGATCCCGCCGCGCATTCCGCGGATCGGCGCGTACGTCGCGATCGATCATCACTGCCGCGATCGCATGATCTTCGAGCAGGGCTTCGCGCGCGACGACGTGCGCGTGATCGTGAACACCGTCGACCTCGCGCGATTTCGTCCGCGTCCGCCATTGCCGGCGAAGCCGCGCCGCGCGCTCGTGTTCAGCAACGCCGCGCACGAGAGCTCGTTCGTCGCGCCGATTCGCGACGCGTGTGCGCAACGCAACATCGACGTCGACGTCGTCGGAAACGCCTCGGGCGGCGCGGTCGACGATCCGGAGAACATGCTCGCGAGCTACGACCTCGTCTTCGGAAAGGCGCGCTGCGCGATCGAGGCGTGCGCGGTCGGCGCGGCGGTCATCGCCTGCGACTTCTCCGGACTCGCGGGCATGATCACGCCGCAGGACGTCGAGGCGATGCGTCTCCTCAACTTCGGACGCCGCACGCTGCAGCTGCCGATCACCGCGGAGCATGTGCTGCGCGAGATCGATCGTTACGACCCCGCGGGCGCGGCGGAGGTGTCGAGGCGAGTGCGCGAGGCGAACGATGCGGACATCGTCGCCGCGCAGTTCATCGACATCTATCAAGAGCTGCTCGCGCGTCCCGTGCAAAGCGAGAATGAATTGCCCGCGATCTCCGCGTCGATCGAGACGCTCGCGCATCATCTCTACGCGCAGATGGAGGCGGGCGCGGGAAGGTACAGAATCATCTCGACCGTGTTGAACTCGAAAATGCTCGCGCCGGTGCTGCGCTTCGCGTGGCGCGGGAAACGGCGGACGCACTTCTGATGCGCATCCTCCTCCGCTACGCGATGCAGCATTGGCGCGCGCTGATCGTCGCGTTCACGCTGGCCACGATCAACCAGCTCCTGCTGCTCGCCGACCCGCAGATCCTGCGGCTCGTCGTCGACCGCTACGTCTTGAAGCTCGACTCCGTGCCGCGTGAGCAATTCATGCGCGGCGTGCTCACGCTCGTCGCGCTGTCCGTGCTCATCGCGCTCGCGGCGCGCATCGCGCGCAACCTGCAGGACTACACGATCACGCGCATCGCGCGGCGCATCGGCGCGCGGCTGTACGCGGCGAGCATCGCGCACTCGCTGCTCCTCCCGTTTCAAGTGCACGAAGACCGCCGCTCGGGCGAGTTGCTGCACACGATGCAACGCGCGCGCGACGACGCCGAAGCCGGCGTGACCTCCGCCGTGCGTCTCTACCTCGGCGGACTCGCGATGCTCCTCGTCACCGGCTACGCGTTCTACGTCCACGTCCTCCTCGGCGCTCTGCAAATGGGACTCATCGCGTCGCTGGCGATCTTCACGCTCTGGATCAGCCGTCCGATTCATCGCCATCAGCAACGCATCTCCGCGGAGACGGTGGCGCAGGCGGGCTCCGCGACCGAGACCATTCGCAACGTCGAGCTCGTGAAAAGCCTCGGCATCGAGATTCAGGAGATCGGCCGGCTCGAGAAGTTGAACGAGCACATTCTCAGCCTCGAAGAGCGCAAGCTGCGACTCGTGCGCTTGTTCAACTTCGTCGAAGGGACGGCGATGTCCGTCGCGCGCGCGCTGGTGATGCTGACCATGCTCTGGCTCGTGTTGCGACGTGAGATCACGGTCGGCGAGTTCCTGTCGATGTTCCTCTACTCGACGACCGCGTTCGTGCCGCTGGTCGAGCTCGGGAACGCCGTCGTGCGCTATCAGCAGGCACGCGCGTCGTTCGGACAACTCAACGAAGTGCTCAACCTGCCGACCGATCGCAACCCCGCGTCGGCGACGCGCGTCGGCGCGCTGAAGAGCATCCGCTTCCACGGCGTGAGCCTGATCTATCCGAACGGCACCGCGGCGTTGCGCGCGATCGACTTCGAGCTGCGTCCCGGCGAGACCACCGCGTTCGTCGGACCTTCGGGCTCGGGCAAGTCGACGATCGTGAAACTGCTCGTCGGTTTGTATCAGCCGTCCGAGGGGACGATCACGATCAACGGGATCAACTCGCAGGAAGTCGATCGCGATGACTTGCGCCGCCGCGCGGGACTCGTCACGCATGACACGCATCTCTTCTCCGGCACGATCGGCGACAACCTGCGCCTCGCCGGTCCCGACGCGAGCGACGAGGAGTGCCTGGCCGCGATTCAAAAGGCGGCGGCGACTCCGATCCTCGAGCGCGGCGGAAAGGGGTTGCAGACGCGCGTCGGTGAAGGCGGATTGAAGCTTTCGGGCGGCGAGCGTCAGCGCATCGCGATTGCGCGCGCGCTGCTGCGACATCCCGAGGTGTTGATCTTCGACGAGGCGACGAGCAACCTCGACACGCTCACGGAGCGCGCGGTGTCGGACACGATCCGCGACGTCGCGGTGCATCAACGCTCGCGCATCACGCTGCTCATCGCGCACCGGCTATCGACGGTGGCGCACGCGGATCGGATCATCGTGCTCGAGTCGGGCAACATCGTCGAGTCGGGCACGCACAGCGAGTTGCTCGCGCGTCGCGGCTTGTACGAGCGCATGTGGCGCGAGCAGAGCGAGGCCGCATGAGCTGCGCGTTGTGCGGCGTGCCGCCGGGCGACGTCGTGTACGAGGACGCGCGCACGATGGTCGTGCTGCACGAGGACGGGTCGCCGCGCGGTCACGCGATGATCATTGCCAAGCGGCACGTCGAGAATGCGAGCGATCTGTCCGCGGACGAGTGGGCGCATTTCACGAACGTGTGGCATCGCGCCGAGCGCGCGTTGCTCGATGCCACCGGCGCCGAGCGCGCAATCGTGTTGAAGCTCGGCATCATGACGCCGCAC